>NZ_JADEXN010000222.1 GCF_015207075.1 Zarconia navalis LEGE 11467 | reverse complement strand
GACGGGAGGGGGTGGAGGAAATGGAGTAGGAACGCATCACCCGTTTGCCGCCGATTTCCAAATCCAGGGTGACAAACTGACCGGGTTGGTAAGTAAACAGTCTCGGCGGCGATGCCACAAACACGAAAGTTTTCGTATCATCGGTTTCGACGATGACATCGGCACAGCGTACCGTTAACTTGCCTTGAGTCCAGCGATCGATTTTCGTGGGTTCGATGGTGGCTAGCGGCATATAGTCCCCAGGGGAAAGGGGGCGATCGTATTGAGCAGTGGTGGTTTCGTCCTCGGATTGCACTAACAGCGCAAACGGCCCGATTTGCAACACGTCCGAGGGGTTTAACAGGTAGCTGCGACCGGATTTGACCGTTTCGTTATTCAAGCGGGAACCATTGCGACTGCCCAAGTCTTGAAAAGAATATTGTCCCTGCCGCAGGCAAATTTTACCGTGCTGCGCGCTCACTAGCGAATCGTTGAGAACCAGGCAACACCGGGGGTCGCGCCCGATTAAACATTCTTGGTTGAGTTGCATCTCGGGGTTGAGATGGACTTCTCGGGTCTGGCTGGGCTTTTTTGAGTGAACGAGAATGAATTTAGGCATTGTTTTTATGAATTCGGACTTTGGAGGCGCGGAGTTCGCAAGCACGGAGTTCGCAAGCACGGAGTTCGTTGTATTCATCCCCCATCTCCCCGTCCCCCCGTCTTTACAAGGGAACGCTTTTCACCATTGGTGGGAATTAGCACAGGGGCACTTTTGAACTCACACGAAAATTCGATGGTTTTGTCTCCCCTGCCTCCCTATCACCCCATCACCCCATCACCCCATCACCGCGTCTTCCCTCTGTCCCCACCTCAACTGCATGAGAAATATTTGAGCCAGGGGGGGATGCTGGTGGAGGAGGCGATCGAAATCGGCAGTGGAAATGGCGAGTACTTCCGTTCCATCCATGACAGCGACGGCTTTGGCCACTTCTCGCTCTCGGGTTTGCCCCCAATCCGTGCCGATAATTTGTCCGGGAACGATCGTGCCGATGGATTTGGCTTGGAGGTCGTCAACGCTCTGAATCTCGGCTTTTCCGCGAATCAAGATCGAGATTTGGGCGGCGGACTCTTCCCAGTGGTACAACACCTCGTCGGCTTGATAGGTTCTTAGGGTGGCAACTCGCACCAGCGCCATCAACAATGGGGGCTTCAACCCATCGAAACGCCCTGTTTTCACCAGTCGCAACATTTGCTCTAGGGTGGTTAAAGGCGATCGTGGCTGGAGGATTTTGTTGGCGGTTTCGATGGACAATTCGTCCGAGATACCTTGAGATAGCAGGTGTTTGGCTTGCTGGCGACCCCCCTCGGGTTTAAGCTGGTGCAAGGCGTAGAGACCCAGGGCGCGGACGATGGTATTGGGTTCTCCGATTAAATCTTCCAGAACATCGATCGCCACATCCGATCGCATGGGACGACCCAGTTGGGTGGAAAGCCTCGGATTCTCTTCGATTTTCCAGTTGGGAACGAGAACTTCCACCAGATGAGGACTCAGGCGCGATCGCCAATGTGCGGTCTGGTCTTGCAGAATTTGGGGTAGCAGATTCCCTGCCAAAAGACCCACCCGCTTAGCCAGGGAGATGGCATCGTCTTCTTCCCCAATGATTTCGAGGATGCCCAACAGTTGGGTGGTTAAGCGCTGTTGAACCGGAACGACGAGCGATCGCAACAAGACGAAGGCGGCAGCGTGGGGGTTGGGGACGGAGTGAGTCAGGGCTTGGTGGCGACAGGTATAAACTTGAAGCTGGGAGAGTAAGGCTTCGGCATGGGTGCGCAAATCGCTATCTCGATCGAACAGTTGGGTCAAAATGCGATCGTGTTCGTTTCCGGTAATGCGGTAGGCTTGCTGGAGCATCCGTACCTGGCGGCTTTTGAGTTCGATGGCCCGATGGTAGGGGATGCCCCGATCGATACACTCCATTAGCAAGTAGGAGAGTGCCTCGCAGTAACTTTCCAGCCGCAGCTGCTCTTCGCGACTGTGTTGCCCGCGCGAGTCGAGTAAATCGGGATCTTCGATGCCCAGTTCGGCGATCGTCGTGTAATGTTCGTCATCTGCGATGCCCAGATGCTGGCGCATTTGCTCGAAGACTTCGAGGCTGGTGGCGGTGTTGGTGCGGCCTTCGGCGATCGCCTCTTTCAAGATGCCTCGATAGATCTGCAAGCGGTCTTGTTGGGTGATTCCCGGCAACGTTTTGGCTAAGATGTAGACGGCCTCGGGGGTGAGGTCGTCGATAGATTTTCCATCTAAAATTTGAGGAAAATTGAGGGGTAGTTTTTTGAGTTGGCGGCGCAGTTTTTCCGCATCGCTTTCTCGTTGGTATTGCTCCCAACTCCGATTCCAGTTTCGATACAGCCACAGCGTGCTAACCATGGCGATCGCCGCATTAAACAACCATTGTGCGGACTCAGACCAGCGTAAAATCTCCGGACGACCGCCATAAATAAAGAAAAGATTGAAGGCGAGAAAAGTAGCAATTGAGAAGCAGCGGTGTAATACTTTCTCGGGATTAAAATCTCGATCGTGATGTTTGAGATATCCTCGATAAATGCTTTCCAATCGATTCCCGGTGGCATAGCATAGGAGAACAAAAAAAGAGAGTGTCAGGGGAACAGCTACGAGTTTGGGAATAGAGATCGGACGGTTGAAAAGATAAAACCCCGGATTTAATAACTTCGCGATTTGGGTTTCTTCGTGAGTCCAAGCACCGGAAAAGTAATAATCTAAATTGCCAGCATAAAGACCGTAGTAGACAAAATATCCGATAACTAATCCAACATATCCATATTGGACGAATCTTCTTCCAGTTTTGACTGTCATGACTAAAATACCCCAAGCCTAACGTCCTATTCCAAACGTATTCATTATTACGAACTGCAAACCACAATGTCAGGATGATATTTTCAGGTCAGTTCTTCCCGATCTTCTTCTCAATTTTCACATTCAAATACGTTACGGCTAATTTAAACTTTCGATCGAAAGCGCAGAGACTCGTTATCTAATGCATCCGACGGAATCGATCGATGAATGCACGATGACGGATTTAGAATTTTATTCGATCGTAAAGATAGTTTCTGCCTAACAGATCCAACCGGATTTGCTTATGACTCATGACTGACCCAAGTCTTGCCAATAGGCTCGTTCGGCATCAATATCCAAACAGGGCGATTTGCAACCGATACAAGCTGGCTTATCTTTTTTTGTTATCGGATCGATGGTTCTACACATCGATTGCGTCACCATTCGATCGGACACCGTATGGGCTTGACTTCCCAACAAACCTCGAGTTCCCGTGAAAATGGTTTGTACCAAACCAAATGGACAAACATAATGACACCAACTTCGCCCGCCATAAAGAAAAACAACAGCGATCGCCGCGAGAATCGTTCCGATTAGAAAGCATCCCAAAATTCGGCGATCGGAGTTAACAAACAAAATTCGGCAACTTAGCCCCACAAAAAGAAAAGCAAATTGCACGTATAAATGGTTTTTGAGAAGCCATTGATTTTTTTGAATGTTAAGTTTGGGTTGCCATCCCAATGCTCTAGGGATTTGGGAGAAAAAGTAAAGCGGACAAATTCGCCGCCAAAATTCATGTCCGAGGACAAAAACGATCGCGATACCGCTAGGTACGATCGTCCCCCAAAAAATTCTCGCACCCAGGGGATAAAGATGTTCTTCCAAGCAGGTTCCTTGCACTTTTATGCATCGATAGAGTGCCGGGTCGTGCCAGGGACTCATCAGATTTCTCGGATCGGTCAAAATCGGCGAAATCGGATCGTAAAATAACGAGATAATTAAGAGCAGCCAGCCAATGACGAGCATCCATCGAACGGAGTGCATCGTTCGTTCTGAAACTTGAGTTAGCATCGGGGTAATCTCCTGGTTTTGCATTAAGAACTATCTAGTTTGGTAGATGCGAACGCTCCCCGACGTTCTCTAAGTTATAGGCGATAATCGCAAAAATTATGCGATTTTTTAAGTCATTTTGAATACCAGCTCTTCCAACAGGACGATCGCCCTGTTAATACTAGACAAGCACGGTGGATTGAGTTATAAATTTCATAAATTGATGGGCAAATAGTCGGCCCATACTCGCCCAAAAAATGAAATAGAGAACGATCGCGATCGCCCAGGTTTTTAAAACTTGCATCGTGAATAACTTCTGTTAGGTGTTCGAGGAATCCGGAAAAAACGATCGATTTGAAAAGGAAACCGGAGTTCGTGGGAAAAACTCCGGCTGCTCGATCGACTCACATTCATAGTCTCTTCTGTCATCGAGGATTTGCCAGTCTCCCTTTCGGGTACTATTAACTCGAATCCACAGAGATCGGCCGGGTTGAAAATTGTAGATTCCGACGATCGCAAAGAAAGAGAGGAACAACAACTCACTCATTGTCAATTGCATTTATATATAATTCGATCGCATTGAATTCACCAACACCTACCATGACTGCGACTCCCCTCACCTGGCCCGAACTCGAAGCCCTCACCGACTTTCACATCGATACCGTTAACGGCCCCACCAACTCTCAAGCTCGTTTGCGCCTCTTCGGTCGCGATGAATCCGACGTGCGAGTGACCCTCTACCGCGACAACCACGCCTGGTGTCCCTACTGCCAAAAAATCTGGTTGTGGCTGGAGGAAAAACAAATCCCCTACCGCATCGAAAAAGTAACGATGTTTTGCTATGGGAAAAAAGAAAGCTGGTACAAGCGCATCGTGCCCTCGGGAATGCTGCCAGCGATCGAACTCGACAATCGAATTATCACCGAAAGCGACGACATCTTAATCGCCCTCGAAAAAGTTTACGGCCCCTTGGGGTTGGGAATGGAACACCCCCAAGTCCTTCCCCTACGGCAACTGGAACGATTGCTGTTTCGCGCTTGGTGTTCCTGGTTGTGCTATCCGGCGCGATCGTCTCAACAAGACCAGCGCAGCCGAGACCAGTTTACCCAAGTCGTCGCCATGGTAGAAGAGGCCCTCGCACGCACCCCCGGCCCCTATTTCCTCGAAGCGTTCGGCACCGCAGATGTCATCTTCACCCCCTACGTCGAACGGATGAACGCCAGCCTCTACTATTACAAAGGCTATTCCCTGCGGGAAGAAAACCCCCATTTTGGTGCCTGGTTCGATGCCATGGAAAACCGACCCACCTATCGCGGTACCCAAAGCGACTTCCACACCCACGCCCACGATTTACCCCCTCAAATGGGCGGCTGCTACGAAAACGGCGAACCCCAAATGCAACGCAATAAAGAACGGGTGGATAACGGCCCCTGGTTCGAGTTACCCGATGTCACCTACCCAGAACCCGAAACCTCCCGCACGGAAGCCCTGCAACGCACCCTGAAGCACCGCGCCAACATTATCCGCGTCAACCCCGCCGACGACAAACTGTTCGATGAAGCCCTGCGTTGCGCCCTCACCCAGATGATGACCGGGGAAAGCCCCACACCACCCAAGGGTTCGGATGTCGCCCTGCGATACTTGCGCGATCGCATCAACGTTCCTCGGGATATGTCCATCTACGCGGCGAAGCGATTGCGGGAATCCTTGGAGGCTACCGCAGCATTGGCAGGCGACGGTGAGAGTGCCCCGCTTCCCGTTCGCCATCGCCGCGACCAAGATCCGGTCAATTTTGCGCGAAACCCATAGGGGTAATCCCGCGCCCTTGCCGCTGGGGTAGGTACAGGGGCGCTGGGAGAGTCGCGATCGGATTCGGACGAGATCGAACCCCTTTGAGAGGTTTTTCTTAACTTCTTCATCTTAAATGTCGGGATTTTTAGTTAATCTGATGCGATTGTTTCTCGAACTGTCGTTATAAAATTCTGCAACAAATTCGATCGATTGTTGCTAAGCCAAGAAATTGCTAATTCAATTTCAGGTTTAGGAGAAGAAATAGGGCGATATACGACACCGGACTGCTGTAATTTTTGAGAAGATGTGGGCAGCAAAGCTATACCTAATCCCACGGCAATAAAACCTAGGGTAATCTGCATTTCTTCTGTTTCTTGAATGATTTTAGGGCGAAAGCCTGCATTGTGGCAGGCGGCGATCGCTCGCTCGGAAAGTCCACATCCTTTTTCTCTCGGACCTACGATAAAATCCTCATTTACCAAATCTAATAACGAGATTTCTGCTTGCTGGGCAAGCAAATGGTTTTCGGGTAGTGCCAATATCATGGGTTCTCTCAAAATTGTTTCCATCGTCAGCAATGCGTCTTGCACGAACGGAACAATGAACCCCACTGCAATTTCTCTTTTTCTGAGTGCTTGAAGCTGCATCCCCGTTGCCATCTGCCGTACGGTAATGTCTACGTTGGGAAAGCGTTTTTGATGAATTTGCAGTAGACGAGGCACGATTTCATAGGCAGACGATCCTTCAAATCCAACAATTAATTGACCGACTTCACCCCGGCTTGCCTGTTGCACGGTTTGGACTCCCCGTTCCACTCGATCTAAAATTTGACGTGCCTCTGTAATTAATGCCCGACCTGCATCTGTCAGTTGAACGCTTGTGCGATCGCGATCGAAAAGTTTAGCATCCAAGGCTGTTTCAAGACGATTAATCTGTCTGCTGAGTGGTGGCTGGGTAATGTTTAAGCGTTCCGCAGCCCGTCGAAAATTCATCTCTTCAGAAACGACCAAGAATGTTTCTAAATGTTGCAATTCAATATTAAAATTCATCGTTATACCTTTAGGGGTATCAATCGTCATTAAAAAAGGTATCAGGAAAAAGGTTTTAGTTTGTCCTTTAACCGATAGACTTTTTTTATCATCCTGAATACAGTCTCATCCCTTTGAGGGAAATTCAAAACCCAGGAAATTAGATAACCCTGAGTCCTCTGCATTAGACAAAAACTCGATCGAAGCAGGGATGAGATCCCTAGGCTACAAAAGTCGATCGAACTTAGCCACTTGAGGAGAAAATCAGCCTTTTTCGGATGCCAGTTTCTAGATGCAAGCTTAGATAGTCTCTTTGCCTAGAATATAGTTCGCAAGAGCTTGCTCGATAACGTGCGAGTAGGTTTTGTGCTGCTCTAACTGACGGGCAATTTGACTTTCTCAAGCGTACCCATGCCGCCATTTTATTGAAAGGGAGTTAAACAATGGCAGAATCGATTAACATTCCACTTCTCAATGCTGACGAATGTGCTTTGCTTTTAATCGACCACGAACCTCAGATGTTCTTTGGGGTGCAATCTCACGACCGACAAACGATCGTTAACAATGTTGTCGGATTAGCCAAAGGAGCAAAACTATTCGGAGTTCCCACAATTCTGACAACGGTCACCGATCGCGCATTTAGTGGACCGATCGTACCAGAAATTCAGGCGGTCTTTCCCGACCACAAGCCAATTGCCAGAACCTCGATGAACTCCTGGGAAGATGAAAATCTTCGTAAAGCCGTCGAGAAAACTGGAAAACGCAAGCTCGTTATGGCAGCTCTGTGGACAGAAGTTTGCCTGACGTTTCCTGCCCTCTCTGCCTTGGCGAACGGCTACGAAGTCTATTTTGTGACGGATGCTTCTGGTGCATTTACTAAAGAAGTACACGAGCGTTCTGTCCAGCGTTTAATTCAAGCGGGTGGAGTGCCAATGACCTGGCAACAAACAATACTCGAGTGGCAGCGCGATTGGGCAAACCAGGAGACTTACGAAGGGATGATGGACATCATCCAGGAGCATTCTGGAGCTTACGGCATGGGGATTTTCTATGCCAAGACGATGGTGCAGTCATATCCTGACTTCAAGGGATTTCCAGACGAGGGCAAGGTCGAGCAGCACGGTACAGCAAGTCCATAGAACTTATCTGGGATACTCCTACTACGGAAATGATAACGGGACGATCGAGTAGGAGCAAACCCCCTGCGGTTGCCCCGGAAAAACGGGGTAGGCA
>NZ_JADEXN010000221.1 GCF_015207075.1 Zarconia navalis LEGE 11467 | reverse complement strand
GGGCGATCGCGCGTACCCAGTTGGGAATTCCCGATGGCGTGTCGGTGGTGGGATGGGTCGGTCGCCTCCACTGTTCGATGAAAGGGACGGATGATTTTCTCAGGGTTGTGGCGCTTTTACCCGATCGTTTCTGGGGACTTGTCGTCGGTTCGGGCCCCGATCTCGATGCTCTCAAACGCTTAGCGGTAAGCTTGGGAATCGATCGTCGTGTCGTCTTTACCGGTCTGCTCGAAAACCCCGCAATTGCTAACCGGGCGATGGATGTTTTCTGCCTGACATCTCATTGGGAACCCTTCGGTTTAGTGGTGGCAGAAGCGATGGCTTGTGCTGTTCCCGTCGTGGGATTTCCCTGCACCGGTGGGGTCAATGAGTTACTCACCCCAGAAACCGGCTGCGTGTTACCCGATCGAAATCTACCGGCAATAGCGAGGGCGATCGTTGAAGCTGTCGAACATCCCGATCTCTGGCATCTGCATCGAGAACGGGCAATATCGCAGTTGAAAGAACGCCATAACTGGGAACAAAATACTGCCCATTTAGCTCTTGCCTACCAACAACTTTTTCGGTTTACATAACAGAGGGCGATCGCTAATGGCCCAATTTTATCTTTACTTACTAATCGGAATTTGCCTGGGATTGTTAGGCTGGGGATTCGTGCGCCCAGACCGGATTTATCAATACCCATTCATTATGGGCGCAATTTTTGTCTCGTTCATTGTGCCCCAAGCGATCGCCCTGGTGGAAAATCCAGGGGTAGCCAGTTCAGTAGCGATCGAACGGGTTTTACTGATGTCTTGTCTGTGTGCGGGAATGTGCTGGTTTGGCTATCAGTCTAAACCCAATTTAAAGCTACTCAAAAAACTCAATGTTCCCCACAACGATCGCAAACTACGCCAAGGGGCGATCGTTGTGATGGCGATCGGGTATTTCTTTTTGTTCCTACTTTCTCGAACTACCATTCAGTTTGCAGCTAATAGTAATTGGACGGGACCTGCAACGATCTATATATTCTTTTCTAAAGTGATTTATATCGCTTTGGCAATTACGGTCATTCTAGCCTTAAAAAATCCGACGAAAGTAAATATTATTTTAGCGCTCGTTGCCGGTTTACCGATCGTTCAGAATGCCATTCTAGTCGGTCGCCGTCAGCCAACGTTTGCCTTTCTAGTTATTATCGGCGTTTGTGCGTTCTACGTTCGCCGTCTTTTGCCTCCGAGACTCTTAACCCTCGGAGCAACGGTGAGTGCGGCTTATATCATTCCCATTTTGGGGCAACTTCGCGGTGACTTTTGGAGTGCCATTTTGAATGGCAATATTTCCAGTATCAATTTCGAGCAAGGGTTAAATCGTGTTTTGGAAGGGAACGTTTTGGAGTTTAGAAATGCGGCTATTTTAATGGATGCTGCCGCTAAAACCGGTCACTACGGATACGGAACTGGATTCTGGGATGCGATCGTTTTTCAATACGTTCCCGGTCAGCTTCTCGGATACGGATTTAAAAACTCATTGCAATTTAATTTAACTTCTTTCGATACAGTCAGTTTATTCGACTACAGTATCCCCAATGGTTCAACCACAACTGGAATTGGAGATACTTTCTTAGAGTTGGGATATTTTGGGTGTATTATCTTTTATATTCTTGCTTATTATTTTAAAAATATTTGGATTTCTGCCGTCTATCAAAATAGTGTATTTAGCCAACTTTTGTATGCTAGTATTATTAGTCCATCTATGGCAGGAATTACTCACGGAATCGATCGCTTTTTTCAAGAAATTATTCTTCAAATTTTCGTGTTAATGGCTATTCGATACTATCTTAGAAACTAAAGTAAAAAATATAATAAATGTTAAAAAGAATTGTAATTTTGTTTACTAACTACGGTCCATATCACTTATCTCGATTAGAAGCTTTTTATGAATATTGTGAGAGTCGATCGTGGGAAGTTGTTGGAATTGAATTAACTCGATCGGGAGTTGATTATCAATGGAAAACGACACTCGATCGCATTCCAATTTCAATCATTTCCCTCACAAAAGAAGACGAGTTTTATACAATCCGCTTTGATGAGTTAGTCCAAAAACTCTATCGAAGTTTATCTGAGCTTTCTCCCGATGTAGTGGCAATCTCCGGCTATGCTAGACCAACAATGCTTGCCGCACTTGTTTGGACTATTTTGCATCAAAAAATATCGATATTATTCTCTGAAACTCAAGAAAAAGATACTCAGCGTCAGTTTGGATTAGAAAAGCTCAAAAGCTTTATTGTTACAAAATATAATGCAGCGCTGGTGGGTGGTAAATCTCATAAATCTTATCTGAAAAAGTTGGGCTTGTCTCCAGAGAATATTTTTTTAGGATACGATACTGTGAAAAATTCTGTTTTCGACCCCATAAAAAATAGACAATTACCTCGACCAATACCCCAAAATTACTTTCTGTCAATTTCTAGGTTTATTCCTAAAAAAAACTTACTATTTTTAATTGATTGTTATGCAGAATATAGACGAAAAAGTAATAACGATCGAGCGTGGAATTTAGTTATTTGCGGTGATGGAAAACTAAAAGACGAAATCGAACAGTCTATCAAAAGGTTAAACTTAGAAAAATTTGTCCGACTACCCGGTTTTCTTCAACAAAGCGAACTACTCCCCTATTTAGCTCATGCTAACTGTTTCATTCATGCCAGTACCACAGAACAGTGGGGATTAGTCGTGAATGAAGCAATGGCATCGGGTTTACCGGTTTTAATCTCAAATCGTTGCGGCTGTTTTGAAGATTTAGTTATTGAAGAAATTAATGGTTTTGGATTCGATCCAGAAGATCGTCAACAACTAATCAGCTTAATGTTGCGGATGAGTTCAGAAGAAGTTGATTTACAAAAAATGGGATGCGCCGCTTTGAAACATATCCAAAATTTCTCACCTGATTATTTTGCTCGAGGTTTAGCCAAAGCGATCGAATCTGTAGCTGGAGATAAATTAACATGAATATTTTAATGACAGCTCCAGCATTGGGAAGTGTCTATGGCGGACCTTCTAAAAGTATTGTTAAGCTAGCTGAAGCACTTGGAAATCAAAATCTTAAAGTAGATTTAGTGGCGACAAATGCCAATGGAAATATTAAGTTAAAAGTTCCGTTACAAACTTGGATTTCCAAAAATAAATATCGTATTCGATACTTTCCTTTTTTAAAGGTCAAAGACTATAAAATAAGCTATTCATTAGGTCGATGGTTATTTAAAAATGTTAAAAATTACGATCTAGTCCAAACAAATTCTATTTTTTCTGCTTCGATGCTACCTGTTTACTGGGCTTGTCAAAAACAAGATACTCCTTACATTGTCACACCTCGTGGAATGCTAGAGCCTTGGGCACTTTCTTATAAAGCCTGGAAAAAACGAATTTACTATAAAATGTTAGAAAAACCGGCACTCAATCGGGCAAGTGCTATCCATTTACTCGCCTCTCCCGAGGCAGAAGGTGTAAAAGTTCTCAATCTAAAACCTCCTTTATTTGTGATTCCCAACGGAATTCACAGTCGAGATTTTTCTCAACTTCCCAACCCAAATCTTTTTTACCAGAAATTTCCTAAAACTAACGGAAAAATCCTTATTTTATTTCTCGGTCGGATCGACCCTAAAAAAGGATTAGACTTACTCGCACCAGCATTTTCCGAAGTGCGCGATCGATTTCCGAACGCACATTTAGTCATCGCCGGGCCCGATAATATTGGATTTACGTCAACAGCTCGCGGCTACTTTGCCAAGACTGGCTGCTTGGAGTCTGTAACGTTTACGGGGATGCTAGAAGGACAACTCAAATATGCAGCTCTGGCTGCGACGAGTCTTTATATCGCACCGTCTTACTCTGAAGGTTTTAGTATGTCAGTATTAGAAGGTATGGCATCTGGACTGCCTTGTATTATCACAACGGGTTGTAACTTTCCTGAGGCTGGAGTTGAGCGTGCTGCTCGTGTGGTCAATATTAATTCTGAGGAAATTGCAAACGCTTCGATCGAATGTTTGAAGAATCCTGAAAAAGCAAAAGAAATGGGCGATCGCGCCCGCAAACTGATATTCAATAAATATACTTGGGAGCGAATTTCAGAAAATTTGATTGAAGTGTTTGCAGATATTATTAACCAAAAATAGCTTTCTATTTGTCATTAACCGATCTATATAAGATCTATATAAATTCTAAATTGAGTCAATGAATACCCAAAATAAAAACCATGAATATCTGTATCCGGATAGCAATTCACTTCACCATCATACCTATTTAATATCTCCTCTTATAAAATTACTTTCCCATGTCAAAACGCCCGATATTATTAAGCCTCGAGTACTAGATATCGGCTGTGGAAATGGTAGTCTGAGCAATCTTATCGCTCGACAAGGGTACGATGTGGTTGGCATAGATGAATCGGAGTCAGGCGTTCGAGTTGCGCGTCAGGCTTTTCCCCAATGCCAATTCATTCAAGGTAGCATTTATCATTTGTCAGATCTAAAGCTAGAAAGTCAATTTGATGTCGTCATCTCATCTGAGACGATCGAACATTTATTTTACCCTCGGGAATTAGTTCGAGGTGCTCGAAAGTATCTCAAGTCAAACGGTCGTTTAATCTTGACGACTCCCTACCACGGCTATCTAAAAAATCTCGTGCTGGCAATTTCAGGAAAAATGGATCGACATTTTACAACCCTTTGGGATGGCGGTCATATTAAGTTTTTTTCGGTAGTCACTTTAAGATCTCTTCTCGAGTCTGAAGGATTTACAGACATTCAATTCGAGTTTGCCGGTCGATTTCCCTATTTGTGGAAATCAATGCTATGTTCTAGTACCTTCAAACTGTCCTAAAGTGTTGACCTATATTACACCTTTAATCCTGACTTATAACGAAGCTCCCAATATCGATCGCACCCTCCAACATCTCATTTGGGCAACTAGAATTGTAGTGATTGATAGCTATAGCACCGATGAGACTCTCGAAATATTAAAACGCTATTCTCAAGTCGAAATCTTCCAGAGAAAATTTGATACCCACGCCAATCAATGGAATCATGGTTTGAGCAAAGTTCACTCAGAATGGGTTTTGTCTTTAGATGCAGATTATATTCTAAGTAATCGATTAATAGAAGAACTTAAATTTTTACCTCAAAGTACCTCAATTGAAGGTTACTTTATTAGTTTTAAATACTGTGTTTTTGGAAAAGCTTTACGAGGTACAATACTTCCACCGCGTCTGTGTTTATTCAAAAAAAATAAGGTAGTTTATGTGGATGACGGACATACTCAAGTGGCTCGGCTCGACGGTCAGAGCGATCGGCTTTCTTCTTCTATCCATCACGACGATCGCAAACCCCTGAGTCGATGGATTTGGGCGCAAGAGCGCTATATGTTGCTAGAAGTAACAAAGTTACTAGAAACTCCAAGAGATAAATTAAGTCGAGCCGATCGGATTCGCAAACAAAAAATACTCGCTCCCTTTATCGTTTTGGTTTATTGTTTAATTTTGAAAGGGGGAATTTTAGATGGATGGCAAGGGTGGTACTACGCATTTCAACGTATGTTTGCCGAAGTCCTACTTTCTCTTCGTCTGATTGAAGCGGAGCACTTCAAAGGCGATCGAGACTAGAACGCGCGACCGGTCAACCAGAAGCTATACAAACAACAACGGCTGACTGTAACAGCCAGCCGTCGATGGATTGAGATCGAGTGACGTTATTGAATTTCTCTGAGTCCAAATCTAACGATATTGACGAGCCATATATTTTTTAACGGCAAGATATTGAACGCTATCCCATTCTACTAAAGGAGCCTGAGCGATGGAATTGAGTCCGACGGCAGTGAGTAACTGCTGCCACTGAGCCTCTAAATTCACATCGTCTGGGTTCGTGCGGCGCTGCTCGACCATCGCGGCTAAAGCATCGTACCAGAGTGAAGCTTCGCTGTAGACCTCAATTTTCTCGCTCTCGGAGGTAGCCGTTTCAATCTTGGCTGCGGTTTTCTCAGACTCGATACGTTGAATCCAGCCTTCGACGTGAATATCTGCGCTGCGATCGTTCGGGTTGCAGATTGCGGAAAAATACCAGCGATAATGTTGTCCCACTTGCAGCTCGGGAGCAGCATTGTTTTTGAGGTTGATTTCAACGATCCCAGCTTGACCCGGTGCCGTTAGAGTTTTTGTATAAACTGTATTGTATTCCACATCCTGCAAGACAAATTCGAATTCGAGTTGTTCGGAAGTTGCGGGAACGTGGAAAAAGAGAGCCGGACGGCCAGAGAGAGTTGCACCGGCATTGGTTTGCGGAACTAACGCAGTCAGAGCGCGGTCGACGGTCGGACAGTTTCCGCGAGTTCCTCCCCCTTCCCGCCGGCCGGGAGTTCCCATATCGGGAGGCGGACTAAAAGCATTCCACTCGTTACCAACAGTCTGGCTCAATTCAGTAGAACGGTCGGAGTTCGGTACGCTCGTTCCCGGTGCGGCGAATAGCCCGAGAGACAGGCCGATAGTGATGGGAACTAGAGAAAGGGTAAATGTTTTCCGAGTCATGATGGACACTCTCGATGGGTGATTTTCGTAGAAGTCAATGAGTGCAGGTGCCTATTTTTGCATATTGCTATCATCTTCAATTATATTCAGCTTTTTCTCGAGCCAAGTAGAGGAAAATACGTATTTTTTACTCTTTGTTCTATTTTTAATAAAATTCAAACTTGCTTGTATAAAATCTTAAAAAGAAGTAGTTTTGCCTCTATTTAGAATCAAAATACCGCTACGAGATATTTAATGTAATGAGAATGAAAAGACTATTTTCGTAAGAGTTTGGTGCGATTCTCGCCCTCGATCGATTGTGAGAACGTACAAATAAAAATCACGATAAATGCTATAATATAAAACCTCGAAGTCCGAAATCGAAATTCGAGCGGACAAGTTTCTCGATTCTATACACGGACACTCGCTCGATTGAATCGAGACACATCAATTCAAACCCGTAACGACGATTTATTCGAGATTCGGATCGGGGATTTCAATCCGCTGCCAAATTTTAATGATGCCTTCAGCACTACCGCCGATCGCGAGCTGACCTTGGGAATCGATCGCCAGAGACATGAGTGCGCCTGCATCGCCGGTGAGGATTTCCAGAAGCCGATCGCGATCTAAGTCCCACAATCCGATCGTGCCATCGGTGCTGGCACTAGCCAGGGTTTTGCCATCGGGATAAAATTCCACCGCCATCACTGCACCGGAATGCCCGACGAGTTGAGATCTCAACTCTTGACCGATCGCATCCCACACTCGAACCGTTCGATCGCGACTGCCGCAGACTAAGAGCTTGCCATCGGGGCTAAATGCAACGTCGGTCACGGGTTCTGAGATTTCGGCGAACGTCCGGGTCAGATCTTGTAGGGGTTTACCCGTGGTGTTGAGCTGCCAAAGTTTGAGGGTTCCATCGGCGCTACCACTGACGAGGAGAGCGCCATCGGGGCTAAAGGCGATCGCGTCTACCCGACCGGAATGACCGGCGTAACTTCCGAGAAACGTGACGCTGGGTCGTTTGCGCTTCCCACCCACTTTCAGCTTCCATAGCTTAATGGTTTGGTCGAACCAGCCGCTGGCTAAGATTTGCCCGTCGGGGCTAATGGCAATCGATCGCACCGACCCTGCCGTTTCCGAATCGTCGGTGAGGGTGGCGATCGCTTTTTGCTTTTCCATATCCCACAGTTTGATGGTTTTATCCCAACTGCCGCTGGCGAGGAATTTACCATCGGGGGTGAGAGCAATGGCGATTGCGGGACTGGTATGTTCGGCTAAGATGGCGATCGGTTCGCGAGTCTGAAGGTTCCACAGTTGAAGGGTTTTGTCGAAGCTACTTCCAATGAGCGTTTGGCTGTCGGGGGAGATCGCCAGATCGCTGACCCAATCGGAATGGTCGGTGAGGGTGGCGA
>NZ_JADEXN010000220.1 GCF_015207075.1 Zarconia navalis LEGE 11467 | reverse complement strand
CTGATAGACGGCAAGCAAACCCCACAGTTGCGATCCCACATAGATCGCCACGATCGCATAGGCTCTCGCCTGACAGATTTCGAGAACCTTGAGGTAACAGTCGCTAAAGCCCGCCTCATAGATATCTTCGCAAACCCGATAGGTCTGACCTCTGGCAAACGCACCTCCTTGGGTTTCTTGTAGATAGCTGTCGTCGATCTTCTGGACTTCGAGCAAGTCTTTCACCGAGCATTCGTTGACATTTTCACTCAATTGAGGTTGCTGATGCTGTTCTTTCATCAGACAGTTCCAGCCAGGAACAACCGACTCGGCCACAAATTCGCCGCTCCAGTCGGGGTTGAAGCGGTAGATAACGACCCGATCGGCTTGGAGCAATCGGCAGACTTCATCGGTTGTTGTCTTAAAGACAGTTTCCACATCTAGAGACTGCCGAATTTTAGTCACCACCTCGTATAAGACTTGCTGCTGTTCTGTTGCCTGCTGCAACTTCGCCGTTCGCTCTTGGACTTGCCGTTCTAAGCTGGTATTGAGGGTTTTCACCTGTCGGTGCATCGCATCCTGCACGATCGCCGTCGCAAAGTGCTTCGCCAACGTTGGCGCCAGTTCGAGATCGTCATAGGTCCATACCGGTGCTCGATGGCCTAGGGATTGCTTCCACACTTCAAACGACTGTCGCGGGTATTCCTGCCGCCGATCGGGATCGAATTCTCCCGCCCATAACTTCTCGGTTTCGATCGCATCTCGAAATACGCTCAGATACCCGAGGGTTTGTTCGCCATAGCACAGGGGAACCATCAAAATGCCCCGAATTTGCGTGGGTTGAAAAGCCACTTGCAAGTTTCGTAACTCCGGCGTTCGATACAAGTCTCTTATCGCCCAAACCGAGCGTTCTTCCCGATCGAAATATTTCCCCCAAGCGCTGTACTGTTCCAGGATGGAATACATAGCTCGTTCCGACATGACTGGATTGCTACCACAGGTCAATAGTTGGGTCGCATCGATGTGTGTCAAATGATCCTGGGGCTGAGGCTGAGTGCTATCGATTCCATTGAGATCGTCAATGACCTCCTTTCGGAAGTAAAGCCGACCGCCCGATCCTCGAAAGGCTTTGACTGTTTCTTCTAAAGCCGTTTGTAAATCGATTGCGGCGATCGTATGTAAAAAGTTACCGATCCGATTAACAATAGCTTCTCGCTGTCCTCGTTGGCGGGCAACGGTAAGGAGATTCGCCTGAGCAATAGCCACCGCCAGTTGCTCGACAACCATCTGCACGTCTTTGAGTTCTTCTTCGGAAATAGTACGGGACTCGCTGTGGTGGGAGACGAGTAATCCCCAGAGTCGATCGGCTTGTAAAATTGGGATAACTAGCGACGATTGGACTCCCATTGCCGTTAGGTATTCGAGATGACAGGGATCGACGGAACGATAGCCAACCGGGTCGAACTCACCTTGTTCTAACTCCGAATCGAGTTGGAGGCTTTGACCGATTTGTTGCGTATCGACATTCACGATCGATCGCATTCGCGCCTTGACAAACAACTCGCGGGCGAACTCGGGGATATCATCGGCCGGAAAGCTTAGTCCCAGCAGCGAAGGGAGTCGAGTTTCATCTACGGATTCAGCAATTGTCTGACCGCTACCATCGGAATGAAATTTGTAAATTTTGACCCGATCGGTTCCCAGAAACAAACGGACTTCCGTCACCGTCACCGTCAGAATATCTTGCAATTCGGGCTCGGGCGAGCGTAACGCAAGTTCTGCAATTCGACCGAGCAAATGTTTGCGATCGCAATGGTTTGAAGTCGGAGTCGAATCAGCGCGGGTGAAGCTCATTTTGGAAACAGGAGGGTAAAGTAGGGCGAGAGGTCGAAAGGCTCTCCTATCTCCGTTGTAAGCTTAGTATGCGTAAAGTGACAAATTCTATTCTTTGATATCAGACCTTGAAAATACGTTAATGAAGTTGAAATGTAGAGAATCTTAAAAAAGGGTCGATTTGCTTGAAGACTAACACGTTAGCCATCGGCAAATCGACCCTTTCTAGAACGTTGCTAAATTGTTTTTCTAGATTGCCTCACCCTAGCAACTAATCTAAAATAGCATTGAGGAGAACTTCCGATAAGGTCGCGCCCTTCATGCGATCGAGCGGTACGGTATCGACGATATCGAACTTTGCTCCCGCCCCTTCTAGACGATCGTCGAGGGCTTTGAGAAACTCTGTCACCTTGGGGTCGTTACCCACTTGTACGAACGAAATTCCCAGCTCTTCATCTTTATCGATCTGGCGCGAAGCCTCGATCAACAATTTCATTACCCCTTTGCGATCGTTGGGTTCGCCATCGGTAATCACTAAGAAGATTTCCCCGTTTTCCTTCGCTTCTCCCCTCGATTTGCGCCCGAAATAATTATCCAGAGCATCCTTGAGGACGCTGAACAGATCTGTTCGTCCCACCGGCTCGTTTTCTTGGAAAATTTCGGTCACTTTATCAGCGGTTACGTTATCGTAGCGCCTAAATCGACTGGAAAAAACATAGACTGTAATCCCGTCGGGATCGAACTCTTCGCATTTTTTCGCCAGAGCGAAAGTAGACTCTTGAACGGCTTCCCAGCGGCTTTTTCGTTCCGCTTGGTCTTGGGTAGACATACTACCGCTTTTATCAATAATTAAGGTATAGTCGCGATTTTCGAGCATAACCACCACAGAAGACTCATGCCTTCAGATTTTAGCAGTTGTCTTGGGATTCGGGAGGGGTAACGATCGCTCTTATTTGAGGGCTTCTAGATAATCGATCGCAGCTTCGAGTTGGGAAGGATATCCCTGGGCAAATTCAGTAAACCACAACCCTTCCCCCGAATAGCGATCGAGGTTTTTCAGCCAGGTTTGGGCAACTTGACGCAAAGCTTGACGCTGCTGCTGCCGCTGTTGCTCTTGTTGGCGGCGCACTTGTGCTTCTCTTTCTTGCTGCTTTTGAGCTTCGAGGCGATCTCGCTGCTGATATTCGCCTCGAAGTTCGGCGATCGAACGATCGACATTCGCTGCAGAAGGATGAGGTGAAGGTGGCGCGGGAGTGGAAGGAGGAGACTGCTGGCGCTGTTGTTGCTTGACGGTTCGATCGCGCTCTTCGGCGCGATCTCCGTACTCTGCTTTGACCTGAGCGAGCAAGTCGTCAATCGATTCCATCAGGGGCGATCTCGAATGCCTACATCTACTAATATAACGCCCAGGGCTGAGGTTCGATTTTGGAATTGGGCTGCCAAGAATTCAGAGGAGAGTCAATGGTGAATAATGATTCTCTGGTTCTCCTCTGAGACAATTCAGGCTGGAACTAGCGCATCCTTCAGTGGCGTCCACCGAAAAACGCGATCGCTTCCCAATTCCACGGCCACTTTAACGCGAGGCTCTAAACTCGGTAGCACCGTCAGATACTCGATTTCTTGGGAGGAGAGTACTTTCCCATCGATAATCCACACTAGCAAACCTTTTGATTTGGCCGGCAGTCGATCGAGCTGCGAACTGATAATCGGCGGTAGGTAATACACCGGACCCACCGCACCGTCACCGTAATCCTTCTTACCCAGGTGGGGGGGACGAACACCGTGAATTCCGCGCAAGTAAGCTGCTAAGTCGCCCAATCCTCGCGCCGAGAGAGTGATGCTGGTATAACCTGCCGCGCGCAACCGTCGTTGGTAGCGACCTTCAAATCCGCCTTCGGCCGGGACGTGCAGTCCTAGCGCGCCGGACTTGTCCATATCTTTGATAAATTTTTTCCCAAAGACGAGCGGTATCATAGAATTTGACCCAGTGTTTCAAGACTTCTACTGCAATCAGTCATTTCAGGCATCTGCCCCAACCGAGTTGCAACAATCCTTAATAGAGTATAGGCGATCGCGTGAGGGTGAAGTTCGAGCCGGATTGAAGATCGACCCGACACAATTAATCGATCGATTTTAATTTAATTTTTAATTTGCCCGATCGCGGACTATTACTCCACCACACTCGTGCGCGACGAGTAGGGGTAGTGTCCCCTCAACATCAATGTGGCGAAGTACTAGACACAGGTCTCTTAGTTGTGTAAGATGTGAAATTGTGGCTTAAAAAGCTAGTCCAAAAGCTCAAAATTTGCCCCGTACTCACCGCTAGATAAAAGCGCGGGACTAAACTCCTGGCTCTATCGAAAAAGTACGATCGTGGCAAAGCCGGCGAATCTCCTGTAGCGCTCTTCACGTAAACTCTGAAGATCTACAGACACCAGCAAGGAAATCGAACCCGCGCGTAAAAACCGAGCGCGGTTGTCATGCTTACCTTGAGGATACTGAGTAGATCTCTGCTTAAGTCCTAGCCCGTTGGGGCAAATCCCGGCAGTACGCTTTTAGCTTAACTCACACCCTCGACCCATCAATCCGTGCGAATCCCGCGCCCAAAAAGCGCTTGCTTTCAATCGAATATTTGGGAATTTTGAAATGCGTTCTTCGTGTTAGATGAGTCTAACGATTCATCTAAGGCTAAGTTGCGAGTCAATCAATGACAAGGAGAAACAAGTTACCGTGTCAGTTGGAATTCTCGGCACTAAGTTGGGGATGACCCAGATCTTCGATGAAACGGGTAAAGCAATTCCCGTCACCGTCATCCAAGCCGGACCATGCCAGGTCACCCAAGTCAAAACCAAGCAGACCGATGGCTACAATGCCATTCAGGTGGGCTACAAAGAGGTTAAACCCAAGACGCTAAATCGACCTAAGCTCGGTCATCTAGCTAAATCCGAAGCGAGTTCCTTGCGCCACTTGCGCGAATATCGCGCGGAAGATTCTGCCGACTACCAACCCGGTCAATCGATTAGCGCCGACGTCTTGAGCGCCGGTCAAATTGTTGACGTATGCGGAACCAGTATCGGGAAAGGCTTTGCCGGATATCAAAAACGGCATAACTTCAAACGAGGTCCGATGTCCCACGGTTCTAAGAACCATCGCGCACCCGGTTCCACCGGCGCGGGAACGACTCCCGGACGAGTCTATCCCGGTAAGCGGATGGCCGGTCGTTTGGGGGGATCGCGAGTTACGATTCGCAAGCTGAGTGTCGTGCGAGTGGATGCCGAGAAAAATCTAGTCCTGATTAAAGGCTCGGTTCCCGGAAAGCCCGGTGCATTGCTCAGTATTGCCCCGGCCAACATTGTCGGGAAATAGCCAAAGAATCGCTCGAAGCTCTCGATGGCTAAAATCGAGAGTTTGTAAAAGCGCGCATCAAGACAAAGGACAGCAAACATGGTTAACTGTGTAATTCGGAACTGGGACGGAGAAGAGGTAGGGCAAGCCCCCCTCGAACTCCAAGTCGCCCGAGAAGAAAACGCCGCGCATATCGTCCACAGGGCATTGAGACGGCAAATGACCAACGCCCGTCAGGGAACGGCTTCGACCAAGACCCGTGCCGAAGTGCGAGGGGGCGGACGCAAACCCTGGCGGCAAAAAGGAACCGGTCGCGCTAGAGCCGGATCTAATCGTTCGCCTTTGTGGAGAGGCGGTGGAGTCATCTTCGGTCCCAAGCCGAGAGATTTCAATATCAAGATGAATCGCAAAGAGCGGCGACTGGCAATTAGAACGGCTTTTCAGAGCCGCGCCGAAGATATCGTCGTCATTGAAAATTTTAGCGAGCGCCTAGCGCGACCGAAAACAAAAGAATTAGTGAGCGCCATCGAGCGGTGGGGAATAGAACCCGGTGCCAAAGTCTTATTAATCGCGGCCGAAAAAGATGACAATCTTTTTCGATCGGCTCGAAATTTAGAAAGAGTCAAGCTAATTCTAGCGACAAATTTAAACGTATACGACGTACTCCACGCCGATCGAATTGCGATCGCCGCCTCGGCCATCGAAAAAGTTCAGGAGGTCTACAGTGACTAAACAACTCGATCCCCGCAAGCTTGCCGATCTGATCCGCCGGCCGATCGTAACGGAGAAAGCAACATTACTGATGGAAAACAATCAGTATACTTTTGAGGTCGATCGCAAAGCCACCAAGCCGGAAATCAAAGCTGCCATCGAAGCCCTTTTCGATGTAAAAGTTCTTAAAGTCAACACCCTAATCCAACCGCGTAAAAAGCGGCGCGTCGGTCGTTTCACCGGCTACAAGCCTCAGTACAAAAGAGCGTTCGTCAAACTCGCCCCCGACGATTCGATCGCTTTGTTCCCCGACGTCTAACCCCTACCCGTAGCGACTCACCCGTCTTTTGTCATTCACCAGACAGAGGACACCGGACAAAAGACAAAGGAAGAAAAACATGGGTATTCGTAAATACCGACCTTACACCCCCAGCACTCGAGAACATAGCGTTTCCGATTTCGCCGAAATCACCCGCAACGAGCCGGAAAAGTCTCTCACCCGGAACAATCACCGCCCCAAGGGTCGTAACAACCGAGGCGTGATTACCTGCCGCCATCGCGGTGGCGGTCACAAGCGTCTCTATCGCGTTATCGACTTTCACCGCAACAAGCTCAATATTCCGGCAAAAGTTGCGGAGATCGAATACGATCCCAACCGTAACGCCAGAATTGCCCTTCTCTACTATCAAGATGGAGAAAAGCGGTATATCTTGCATCCCAAAGGATTAGCCGTCGGCACGGAAATTATCGCCGGCCCCGAAGCCCCGATCGAAGTGGGAAATGCCCTACCGTTAGGCAGTATTCCCCTAGGTACGGCCGTGCATAATGTTGAGTTAACCCCCGGTCGGGGCGGTCAAATCGTCCGCGCCGCAGGTGCTAGCGCTCAAGTGGTCGCCAAAGAAGGAAACTTCGTCACCCTCAAGCTTCCCTCTGGAGAAGTGCGCATGATTCGCCGAGAGTCTTACGCCACCATCGGACAAGTGGGGAACGTAGACGCGCGCAACATCTCCTTGGGGAAAGCCGGACGTACCCGTTGGCTGGGTCGTCGCCCTCAAGTTCGAGGCAGCGTCATGAACCCCGTCGATCACCCCCATGGTGGTGGTGAAGGTCGTGCACCCATCGGTCGCAGCGGTCCGATGACCCCCTGGGGGAAACCCGCCCTCGGTGCCAAAACGCGCAAAAAGAACAAAGCCAGTAATAAATTCATCGTGCGTCGTCGTCGCAAATCTTCCAAGCGCGGTCGCGGCGGTCGCGATAGTTAACCATCCAGGTCTCATCCCCCTACGTAGCCGTTGAAATATTATGAGTCGATCGCTAAAAAAAGGTCCGTTTATTGCCGATAGCTTGATGACCAAGATCGAGCGACTGAATGCCCGTCAGGAAAAGCAAGTGATCAAAACCTGGTCTCGCGCATCCACCATCGTCCCTCAAATGGTCGGGCATACCATTGCCGTTCATAACGGTCGCGCTCACGTTCCCGTTTACGTCAACGAGCAAATGGTCGGTCACAAACTTGGGGAATTCGCCCCCACCCGAACGTTTCGGGGACATTCCAAAAGCGATAAAAAAATGCGGCGATAGTCTTTCGATTATGGAGATAAAAGAACACGATAAGGAGAAGCCGATTTATGGCTGTTGATACCACTTCCCAGGCAAAAGCGATCGCTCGCTATATCCGAATGTCTCCCCATAAAGTCCGTCGAGTTCTCGACCAAATCCGGGGGCGTTCCTATCGAGAAGCGCTAATTATTTTAGAATTTATGCCCTATCGCGCCTGCGATCCCGTTCTCAAAGTTCTGCGATCGGCCGTGGCCAATGCCGAGCATAATTTAGGACTCGATCCCACCGAACTGGTCGTCTCCCAGGCCTACGCTGATGGAGGACCGAGTTTGAAGCGCTACCGACCCCGCGCTCAAGGTCGAGCATATATGATTCGTAAGCCCACTTGTCACATTACCGTGACCGTGGCCCCAGAACTTGAGGAATAACCCCGCGATCGTAAGGATAGATTCATGGGACAAAAGATACACCCGATCGGTTTCCGTTTAGGAATTACCCAAGAGCACCGCTCTCGCTGGTTTGCTGATAGCAACCGCTATCCCGAAC
>NZ_JADEXN010000219.1 GCF_015207075.1 Zarconia navalis LEGE 11467 | reverse complement strand
CGACGAATATCGATCGTCCGATATTCCCGCGTTATTTGCCACCAATGCGATCGATGGTAATTTATACATCGGCAGTCAGCATCAGATTACCGGAAAGCAAGTGAAAGGGCCGTTTTTACAAAAGACGTATAATACCCCGTTTGTTGCATTTCAAAAACGATTGGGAGCCTCGATTTCTACCCCAGTTTTTACCGAAGGTAATCGGTTAGTGGCGGCGGGGTATAACGGGGTTTATTTATTTCAACTCAATTTTGAACTGACAACCCCAGACGAACCGAATGCATTAAAGAGCGATGCCGGGAATTTTTATCGTTTGAGGGTTGAAGAAATCGGTCGGTTTAAGCCGGGAATTTCCTTTGAATCGACTCCAGTGGTATGGGATGGAATCGTTAGGATTTGCTCGCGAGATGGGTGGATGTATACGTTGGGGTGAGGTAGCAAGGGGCGATCGCTCTTCGGGGTTTTACGATCGGGTCGAGATCGACTTGAAGAAATTTTTCGAGTTATATTACCCTAAAGACGCCATGTGCAACTTGTTTGTCCAAAACCTGACAATCGGGGGAATGGGGCACTTCGACAAGCTCAGTGACCAGGGAATGGGGGGATTGTTCGAGTCGCTCAAACGACGTAAATTCAAGACCTCAGAAAAAGTTGCACACCGCGTTAAAGATAAAAGCAGTAGATTAGTTCGTCCTTTATGCCTCGCCGCGATCGCTATCATGACATTGTTAAAAACGCTCTAATTAAAGAAGGTTGGACAATTACCCACGACCCGTTGAGGTTGGGGCAAAAAGTTCGCTTATATGTCGATTTTGGGGCCGAGCAACTCGTTGTGGCCGAGCGCCAAAGCGAAAAAATAGCGGTGTAAATAAAAGTCTTTAGTAGTATTTCTCCCATCACCGAACTTCAAAAGTCTGTGGGTCAATATTTACTGTATCGTTCCTTACTTCAAAAACAAGAACCCGAACGAAAGGTTTTTCTGGCTGTTGCCAATGATATCTACTCATCTCTTTTTGGTGAGCCAGAAATCGCAGATTATATCACTGAATTAAAGGTAAAAATACTGGTATTTAACCCAAAAATAGAGGAGGTTGAGCAATGGATCGACTAGAGCAATATCGAACGGAAATTTGCACTGTATTTAACCAGTATCTCAAAGACTTGCCGTCCAAGGAGCAAAACGAAACCATCGCTATTTGTGACGAAAAAACAGATAACTATTTGCTAATGAATGTGGGTTGGAACGGTTATCAGCGCCAGCATGGTATTTTTTTCCACCTACGAATTATTGAAGAAAAAATTCATATTGAATGGAACGGTACGGAAGAGATTGTTGAGAATCTCATAGAACAGGGTATTCCAGAGTCAGCCTTTATACCCGCCTTTCGCCATCCCGATTTTCGTGCAGAATTAGCGATCGTATAAAAAATTGGAGTTATAGCGTGTTTTAGACTTGCCTAAACTTAAATGTAGGATTGATGTTCGATCGATATAACCCAATAGACGAAAATAATTATATCGAAGTGCTGGTGTTGAGTCGTCTAGCAGAATTAGATGGCGATCTTTTGCGAGAAATCGAGCTAGACGATCGAATTATCGATATTGTTGATTCGGCTGATTATGCATTTGCCATCAATCTTGAAAGAGACTTGGGAATTAAAATTACTAATGAGGATTGGTTCAAAATGGTAACAGTTAGAGATGCAATTGAATTGATAAAATCTCGTATTTAACAGCTATCCGAAGATTAATTTTTCTCAAAACTATATGTTTTAAAAGTTCGCAATAAAAGTGTTTTATAAATCGATCTAAAGATGACAGAAGCGCGTGTTTTTCGAACTACGACTCTACCACAGTAGCGCGCATAGGTAGGGGTAGTGCCCCTGTGCCTACCCCGCTAGCTAAGTCATTGCAGAAGGATTACCCCGATCGGACTGACGAAACTTTGAGATAATAATCCAGCACGATCGAGGAAACCAGCCATGCGACTCTCTCAAATGCTCTTCGTCACCCTGCGCGAAGACCCCGCCGAAGCCGAAATCCCCAGCCACAAACTCTTACTGCGGGCGGGTTACATCCGGCGGATTGCCAGCGGAGTTTACGCCTACCTTCCCCTAATGTGGCGCGTCCTCAAGAAAGTCTCGCAAATCGTCCGAGAAGAGATGGACGCAACCGGGGCAGAGGAATGCTTGCTGCCGCAGTTGCAACCGGCCGATTTGTGGCAGGAGTCGGGACGCTGGGATACCTACACCAAAGCCGAAGGTATCATGTTTTCCCTCGTCGATTGGCAAAAACGGGAAATGGGACTCGGGCCGACTCACGAAGAAGTGATTACCACGATCGCCCGAGAAATGATTCGTTCCTATCGCCAACTTCCCCTCCATTTATATCAGCTTCAAAACAAATTTCGCGATGAAATTCGCCCCCGGTTCGGCTTAATGAGAGGGCGAGAATTTATTATGAAAGATGGCTATTCTTTCCATACCGATGAAGAGAGTTTGAAAGAAACCTATCGGGATATGGATCGGGCTTATCGCAATATCATTAGCCGCTGCGGGCTGGAATTTAAAGCCGTCGAAGCGGATTCGGGAGCGATCGGTGGAGCAGGTTCCCAAGAATTTATGGTGCTTGCCGAGGCCGGAGAAGATGAGGTTCTATATACCGAAGACGGCAGCTATGCGGCCAACGTTGAAAAAGCCGTGGCGTTACCTACCGATGCCGAACCTTCCCCGTTTACCGAGTTTGCCAAACGAGAAACCCCCGACACAAATACGATCGAAAAATTATGTCAATTTCTCGATTGTTCTCCCACTCAAATTGTGAAAAACGTCCTCTACCAAGCCGTTTACGATAACGGCACGACGGTTATCGTTTTAGTTAATATTCGCGGCGATCGGGATGTCAACGAGGTGAAATTGCAAAACGCCCTGACCCGAGTTGCCGATCGCTACGGCGGCACGACGATCGTTGCCCTGACGGTTCCCGACGCAGAAGCTCAAGCTAAATGGGCGGCCAAACCCCTGCCGTTAGGCTACATCGCCCCGGATTTAGGAGATGATTATCTCCAACCCGATGCCAAGTTAGCGCGGCATATTCTGCGCATCGTCGATCGCACGGCAACCGACTTGAAAAACTTCGTCACCGGGGCAAATGAGGCGGGATATCACGTCGTTGGAGCCAATTGGGGCGACCAATTCGAGCGGCCGGAACTGACAATTGATGTGGATAAAGCCAAAGCAGGCGATCGCGCCGCGAGCAACCCCAGTCAAACCCTGCAAACGGCCCGAGGCATTGAAGTCGGACATATTTTCCAATTGGGGACGAAATACTCCACAGCAATGGGGGCAACCTACACCAACGAAGCCGGGGAAGAGCAACCCTTAGTGATGGGTTGTTACGGGGTTGGGGTGTCTCGTCTGGCGCAGTCAGCCGTGGAGCAATCTTATGACAAAGATGGGATTATCTGGCCCGTGGAAATCGCCCCCTATCACGCGATCGTCATCGTCCCCAATATCAAAGATACCAAGCAAGTCGAAACTGCCGAAACGCTGTATCGGGAACTGAATGCGGCGGGGGTGGAAACCTTACTCGACGATCGCGACGAACGAGCCGGGGTGAAGTTCAAAGATGCAGATTTAATCGGCATTCCCTACCGAATTGTCACCGGGCGATCGCTTAAAGATGGTAAAGTCGAAGTCGTCGAACGCGCCACCGGGAACCGTCAAGAAATTTCGATCGATGCGGTGGTTTCGACGATCGGGCAATGG
Organism: Zarconia navalis LEGE 11467; assembly: GCF_015207075.1. GTDB lineage: Bacteria > Cyanobacteriota > Cyanobacteriia > Cyanobacteriales > Geitlerinemataceae > Zarconia > Zarconia navalis. The sequence continues at coordinate 4,229 of NZ_JADEXN010000219.1, read as the reverse complement.
GTCGATGAGGCGATTGAAAAATAGCTCCACTGCGCGACTCGAAATAGGATGAACTCGAAGGATATTTTCAGCGAGGGCAAACCCGAACCCCCTCAGAAACGGGAAGGAACGCCCCTGCGCGATCGATTACTTGCCACCCTCATGCCCATGGTGCTCGTTCCGTTGGTCGTTGCCGGGGGGGTGAGTTGGGCGATCGTTTACCAGCAAGAAAAAAAACAAGCGGAACGATTGTTACAAGAGCGAGTTTTGTTGGTGTCCGAACTGATTGAGGATATTCTCGACGATGGTTGGCGGATATCCGAAGCGATCGCCAAAAATCCCGCGATCGCCGAGGCGGCAAGGAAAAATACCGCCAAAGCGACCGCCGACAAACTCGACGAACTATCGATCGCGGATCTGGAAAATCGTTTCGCCGCCACCAAGCTTCTTGTCCCCAGTCAAGGTTTAAACGATTATCTGCGGGAGCTGGCTGTGTCAGGGGGATTTGCCGAAATCTTCGTCACCGAACGCAACGGATTGAATATCGCCGCCACAAATCTGACCTCCGACTTCGTCCAGCGCGATGAATCCTGGTGGGAACAGGGTAAAACAGAAGGTCGCTGGGTGGATCTGCCTCAATTTGACGAATCGGCCCAGACCTACAGCATCAACCTAATTCATGCCATTCTCGATCCGGGTACCCAGGAATTCCTCGGGGTGGTCAAAGGGGTCTTCGGAACGGCTCAGTTCGAGCGACTTCTGACGTACTGGGAACATTTTGGAGTGGTCGACTCCGAAGTGTTGCAAATTCTCGATCCCAGTCAAGGGGGAGTGCCCATCGTGACATTGACCTCGGAAGGTGCGAGCGACAGACAAGAGGTTTGGGGAGGCGAAATGGTGACCGAACGAGCGTTGGCATTGACCGCTCAGCTTAAATCGGAAACGACCGGAGAAACCGCAGATCCCCTATTCTTTGAGGCGATCCGATATCAACACGAAAATGACGAAATTTCTCTGCTTGCCTCATTTCCCGAAGGGGGACGGCGCTACACCCTGACGACCATTCCCGGTACGAATTGGGTGGCGATCGCCTCCCTCGATAGAATCGATCTCAAAGCGGCAGGCAATCGACTCGGATGGGTGTTCGTGCCGATCGTTCTGATTTTGGGGGCGATCGCCGTTGTGGGAATCGCGATCGTCGCTCATCAGTTATCCGCCCCCCTCAAGGATCTCGCCAGCGTCGCCGATTGCGTCGCCAATGGCAATCTCGATATTTGCGCCCGACCCCACGGCAGCTCCGAAACCATTCAGGTGGCTCGTAGTTTTAACAATACCCTCGCCCGAGTCAAAAACTCGCTCCAAGAAAAAGAGCAATTACACGCTTCGTCCATGAACCTCCTGCTCGAAATTCGAGAAATTGCCAATGCCGTCCAAGAGGTGGCTGGCAATACCCAGCAAGCCTCGTTTCAGGTACAAGTCGCAGATCGAACGGTGAAGGGGGCCGATGAATCGATGGATCGAACCGTTGCCAAGATGATAGAAATTCAAACCGTTGTCGAAACCACCGCATCCATCGGCGGACAATTGGGGGCAGTCTCGCAAAAAATTTCCCGTGCCATCGAACCCCTCGAAGACTTTGCCGCCCAAACCAACGTACTAGCATTAAATGCTTCGATCGAAGCCGCACGAGCGGGTTTTGCCGGTCGGGAATTTGCCGTTGTGGCTAAAGAAGTGCGCTCCCTCGCCAGTCAATCTGGTGCTGCCATGGCTCAAATCAAAGAACTAGTGGAAGAAATTCAGCGGGATACCCGCCGGGCGATCGCCGCCATCGAAACCGGGAAATCGCAAGTGGAGACAGGAGCGCGATCGGTCGAACAAACCCGCGAAAAATTGACTAGTGCCACCGTTGCCATCGGTCAACTTCGAGATTCCATCGAGGCGATCGCCCAGTCCACGGCCTTTCAAGCGCGATCGTCGAGCGTCGTTAGCGATGCGATCTCTCGAGTGGTTCAACTCACCAACCTCAAAACAGAACGTTCGGTGAGTTCCAACTCGATCGAGGCAAAGTTTGAAGACCGACTTGAAGAGTTTTGAGTAGGCGATCGGCTTTCGCAAAATCCACCCTGGCTATACTGAATAGAGGTTTGTAGAAGCATCGACCCCGCACAGTTTGGAAAGCCAGAAATGTGAGAAACCGTAGGGGTAGTGCCCCCGTGCCTATCCCTACGGTTTCTCTGGGGTCAACCCAATCTAAAAACGGCTACAAGTATTGAAGCGAACTCAACTTTATGGCGAACTTAATCGATAATCTCTACAACGCTTTCGATCCCTCTCAACCCCTGCCGGCAAACGACCCTCGCTATGTGGACTTTCAGGCGGTGCGGGGGGATACGGACGTGCGGGTGGATGTGGGACGCAGTATCAAGCGTTCCGATCGAATGACCTGCCAGCTTTATACCGGGCATCGCGGGGGCGGCAAATCCACGGAACTGCGGCGGTTGCAGGCATATCTAATCGAGCAGAACTTCCATGTGGTCTATTTTGAGGCAGACGAGGAAGATATCGATCCCGAAGATACCCAGTATACCGATATTCTCCTGGCTTGTACCCGGCGCTTAATCGAAGACCTGAATCAGTTTGCCAAACCTACGCCGTTGCTGGATTGGTTGCAGAGTCGGTGGCAGGAAGTGAAGGAGTTAGCCCTCTCGGAGGTGGAGTTCCAAAAGATGACGGTGGAGGCGCAAATCGCCCAGTTTGCCAAGCTGACGGCGAATCTGCGTACCGTCCCCAGCCTGCGCCATCAAATTCGCACAAAAGTCGAGTCTCATACGGTGACGTTACTCAAAGCCCTGAACGAGTTTATCGGTGAGGCGAAGCAGAATTTGCCCGATGGGGAAACGCAACTGGCAGTTATCGTGGATAATTTAGATCGGATCGTACCCGTGCCGCAAGCGAGCGGACAGCTCAATCACGAGGAGATTTTTCTCGATCGCAGCGAACAGTTACGCGCCCTCGATTGCCACGTCGTCTATACCGTGCCGATTTCGATGGTGTATTCCAAGCGGGCAACGGATTTGAGAGAAATTTACGATGGCGATGAAACTAATATTTTGCCCATGGTGATGGTACACTCACCCGAGGGTGAAGTGTACGAACCGGGGTTAGCGAAAATGAAAGAAGCGATTGCCCGACGAGTAGCCCGTTTCGCCCCGGATGCAGCCTTGGTAGAGGATATCTTCGAGAGTGAGGAAACCCTCAACGGGTTGTGTTTGATGAGTGGGGGACACATTCGGAATTTGATGCTGCTGGCGAAAGCCGCCATCGGGCAGACAAACCAGTTTCCCATTACCCAGACATCAGTGAAACGATCGATTACGAAACTGCGCGACACCTATCGCCGCACGGTACAAGCCGGAGAGTGGGAGTTGCTGGCAAAGGTGGCAAACTCGAAGCAAATCGATAATTCCGACGAGTATCGCAGCCTGTTGTTCAATCGCTGTTTGTTGGAATATTGCTACTACGATGACGAAGGGGAATTGCAACGTTGGTACGACGTACACCCGTTGATGCGCGGGATTCGGGAGTTTAAGGATGCGGTGGCGAAGCTGGAGCAGTGAGCTTTCAGTAATCAGTAATCAGCCATCAGTGTTTAGTCCAATTGAGGGTACGAAACCAGAAAGATTCAAATGAGTTCCCAATCCGAAACCCAACCCAATTCCCCCACCGATCCCATCGATTGGGATCGGGATTTGCCCCCGGCGACGGCAGAGGAAGAATATGCCGCCCTCCAAACGGCCCTGCGCCGGAATCGCGGGTTTGGGTTGCTGTTCGCCCAATGTTCTCCAGCCGGGGCGACGGAACTCATCCAACGAGTACGAGAGGATTTGCCCCAGAAACGGATGAAAGTGCTGGAGTTGGACTCATCCACCCAGAACGTTTACGAAGCCGTGCGGCAGTTTCTCGGGGAAGAGGATATCGAGATTCTGTTCGTGAGTGGGTTGGAAGCGTCTCTCTATGCTTACGAAGAAGAGAAACGGAAAGAAGGCTGGCAAAGCGATCGCATTTACAGCTATAGCTGGGAAGGAGTTCCTCCGGTGTTGCGGAACCTCAACCAACAGCGAGACCGATTTCGCGACAACTTCGACACCTGTTTGGTGTTTCTCCTACCCCGGTTTGCCGTCAACTATCTCATCCATCGCGCCCCGGATTTTTTCGACTGGCGTTCTGGGGTGTTCGAGTTACCCCTGGAC
>NZ_JADEXN010000218.1 GCF_015207075.1 Zarconia navalis LEGE 11467 | reverse complement strand
ATGGTGACGTTGGACGTAATATTGGGTAGGGTGCCGTTGAGGGTAATATTGGCCGATAGCTCGATTTCCGATGCACCACTTGAAATAGCACTACGAAGAGTCGCTTCGCTGCCCACGGCAATCAACGTACCTTCGTAAGCGGCGAGGGTTTCCAAGTGTAACGCCGATGTTGCCTCAATTTCTCCGGTCTGATACTCCAGTTCCCAATCGCCACCGAGGTCGGCATTCCCGGTTAAATCCGTCGAAGCCGCCACGTCTGCCCCGGTGAGTTCGGCAATCTGCTGGACGAAGGTTTTACCAATATCCCCAGCCGCCACGTTGCAACCGAACAGCAGTAAGTCGCCTTCTTCGGATAAAGAACCACCCCAACCCCGCACCATCCCCTCGTACTGCGCCAGGGTGGAGTCGTTCAACTCCACATCTCCCAGAAATAGACTCCCCTCGTTGCCATGTCCGATAACCTGCACGCTATCGAGATTTTGATGGGTTGCCAGCACTTCGGAAATCCGGGCGATACCGTTTTCGGTGGGGTCGATGCGGACGACTTGGGTTCCCGGCTCGACTTGGGAGGTATCGATTTCCATGCGGGAATCGACGAAGACAACGTTGGCAGGAGAAGTGTTAGAGTTCATTATTTTTCTGAATATTTATTGGCTTTATTGCTTTGTTTGGTGAGTTGAAAATAGTTTTATAGGCAATTAAAAGCCAGCAAGAATTATCCTCCTAGACAGAAAAGTAGGAGGCTTTTTGCTAGCAGATCGATTGTTAGATAAGCAAAAGTATCGGAGCGATTTTCCGTCTGATTTTATTTAAATCGATCGGATTTAATAGATATTATTGAATCGAAAACAAGCGAATAATATTGAGCGAGCTAGCTCTTTATCTATGAGGAAGCTTTAAATGGCTCATGGAGCGAAACAATACTTTTACTCATTAATTTGACTGAAATAAACTTTGAAATGGTAAATAATTGATTCGATAAAATTTAAATGAAGCGTTATATGCATACTGCATCGAGTTCTATGAAATTGGAAATTGAACTGAGTTTCGAGGGTTGACTCTACTTTAAATACGCACCTGTTTTTTTCAATCTAACTCAACGAAAACCAAACTGACTTCAGTAAATTTTCGGAACGGCACTCTACTTCATTTAACTTAACAATTTAATTTTCAGTTGATATATAGCGCTTCGTCATCAGTTTATTTACACGACTGAGGAAATAAGTCTTATCCATTCCCCGTTCCCGATCGCTGAAAATGTGTAACGAAAAGGGCACGAACTGCTATAGACTGCTATAGACCTGAGCTGGGCGGAGAATATTGAATAGAGCTTATTGGGTCGATCGACCTGCTTTTGCTATGGTACATTAGCCGTTTAGACAGTTGACTCAGACCGAAATAGAGAAAGGAGTCCCCGTTGAGGACTCCTTTGAGGCGATCGCTCTCTATCGATTCAGAGCATTTAGCGATCGAATATTTTGCTAAATTCTCACCCGCCCCCACTCTTTTTGCGGCATAAACTTCGATCGGTTTCTTACCGTCTTCTTTGGCTTACTTTTTTGGGGGGAGATCTGGTCCGAGCGTGTTGGTTCTCGCTTAGACTAAGCTGACGAAATCGTTCGTATCGATTCCTGCTGCATTGAATCCAGGCAGCAGTACTGAACCGCTACCGAGTTCGATTTTCGCACCCTGGGCAGTATTAACCGCGATCGCCGGACGCTGTTGCAGTTCGGCAAGTAAGTCGGCAGAAACCGCCAGCAAGTCTACGCCATCGGTGAAGTCGGCAATGATATCGTTACCGGTGTCGAGGGTTAAGATAAAGCGATCGCTGCCGCCGCCTCCAGTTAAGCTGTCATCACCCAAGTCACCGGAAAGGGTATCGTCACCCAGACCGCCGACGATGCTGTCGTTATCCCGACCGCCAGCAACGTAGTCGTTGCCGTCGCCACCGTCGAGGGTGTCGTTACCGATGTTGCCGAACACCGCGTCGTTTCCGAGTTCCCCAAAGGCCATATCGTCATCTTTCCCAGCAGCGAGGGTATCGTTCCCATCTGCCCCGTAGAGGAGATCGTTGCCGAGATTTCCGTAGAGTACGTCATCTCCGGTGTTCCCCAGCAGCCAGTCATCATCCTTTCCTCCAGCGAGGGTATCGTTGCCCTCACCGCCATCTAGCGCATCTTTTCCGATGTTGCCAAACAGCCAGTCGTCACCGGCGCTACCGGATACGGAGTCGTCATCCTTACCAGCGGCAACGGTATCGTTTCCGTCTCCCCCGTCAATGAGATCGTTTCCGATATTGCCGAAAATGAAATCATCGTCGTTACCGCCTTGAAGAGTGTCGATTCCTTCACCCCCAACGATCATGTCGTTGCCGTCACCCCCTTCAAGGAGGTCGTCGCCTTTTTCGCCCTGTAGCAGATCGTCTCCGGCTTCACCGAAAAGAGAATCGTTGCCTTGACCTCCGTGGAGGTTATCGACATCTTCGCCCCCTTCAAGGCGATCGTTTCCTTTGTTGCCGAAGATGAGATCTAAGCCCGCACCCCCTTGGAGGAGGTCGTCGTCTTTACCCCCAGCAATAATGTCGCTCCCCTCACCGCCGTCGATCGAGTCGTTTCCTTGGTTTCCGAAGATGCGATCGTCACCGCCGTTGCCCTGAATCAGGTCGTTGCCGGCAAATCCAGTTATCGCATCGTTGCGATCGTCTCCAATTAAGGTATCGTCATTTTCCGTACCGTCAATGATATTTTCGATGACGATCGGGCTGTTGCTCGAAATGTTGTACTCGATGAGCAGATCGAGCTGTTCGACGGTAATTTCCCCGATGGTCAGCGATTGCAGGAGAGTCGCCTGGAGACCCTGGGCGAGGCGCTGTTCGTCAGCAATTTGGAGTCGCAGGTTTTTGAGGTCGTCTCCGGTTTGGGCCGCTGCCACCAACTCGTTCATCTTGGCATTGCGATCGGCAATTACCCGGACGGCGGCGGCTGCCCGTTCGCGATCGAGTCCCGGCGCGAGGGTTTCTAGGAGTTCTGCCACTTGAACGGCATCTCCGAGGTTGTCGTAAACCTTCCCAGAATCGATCGCGGCGATGAAGCGATCGATAACGGTATTATCGGCATCTTCAACCCCCAAGCCGATGGCAATTTCCGCGAGTTGCGTCCAGGTGGCGTTGAGCTGTACCTGTTTGGCGTAGATTTCCAGACCCAGAAGGCTACCGTTGGTAATTTCATCGATCGGGTTGTAGCTACCGATATCGAGGTTCTTCGGCAGACCCAGGGCATCTTGTACGGTTTCGACTGCTTTCTCCGTATCTGGTTCGGGAACCGCAGCGCGCAGCAAGCTGACCCACGGGGTTTCGAGGATGTTGAGGTAGCTGTCATCTACGATGTCGTAGGGGATGAGTTCGGAGATCGCCGCGCGGGCGCTTTCACCACTACCGCTAATTTTGGCAATTTCCTCATTGAGGAACACCAATTCGTCGAAGGCAATCTCGAAGTCCGTCGGTGTCACCCCCAGGGCAGTTGCGGCATTCTCGATGATGCTCTGGAGTTGTTCGGCATCGCTCAGGTCGATGGACTCGCCGGCTTGAGCGCGCCCGACGAGTTCCTGAATCAGGGCAAAGGCAGCAGGTTTGCGATCGTCCTCGGTTCCCAAAGTGTTGCTGCCGAGAATTAACAGGTTTTGCAGTTGCACTTGGGTGCGGAAGACGGTTGCTGCAGCAGCATCTCCAGCGACGATCCCGTCGAGGGGGCTGTCTTCGTAGAGCTTGAAGTCGGCAGGCAGCCCTAAAGCCGTTTCGATTTGAGCTTCTACCCTGACCGGATCGGGTTGTTCGAGCTTCATCGCCAGCAGCGTCAGGGGCGATGCAACCTCCCACTGGGGTGAGGTAACGAAATCGAAGCGCTGATCTTGGTAGGTGTCGATATCGAAGCCGTTGGTGACCACCACTTGTCCTTCACTCAGATCGATCTGACCGTTGCCGTTGCTGTCGTAGACTTCCAGGGGCATCGCCAGTTTGTAGCTGCCATCGATTTGGGTGAGGGTATAGGGTTCGTCGGGGTCTTGGAGGCCATTGAGGTTGGCATCCAAAAAGACCGTCGCCCCGGCAATCGGGCCATCAAAGGCGGTGGCAACGGAAAAGCCGTTTTCGCCGTATTCAAAGGTGGCCAGGGTAAACGGTCCAAATGTGTGTGAATAGAGATCTTGGGTCAAAACACCCAAGTTAAGTCTGACCCCAAGGGTGACACTTGCAGAGAGCGCTCCTTGAAGGTTGAAGAGCTGCCAGGGTTTGGTGATATTTGCCCCGATCTCCGAGAGGGCGCGAATTTTCCCGTCGGAGGTTCCCGTACTTTCTCCCGTATCCCGGAAGTCCACGCCGACGGTTCCGAGCAGACCGCCTCGGGCAAAGCCTTCAATCCCAGCGCCGACCCCAAGTTCGAGCGCTACGCCCAAGCTGCCGGTAATTTCATCCACATCGGCTCCGGTTCCGTCGGCATTGGCGCGATCGCTCACGTAGAAACCGTCGAAGGGGAGATAGGCCTTATCGAGGGCAAAATCCTGCTTCGACCAGTCCAATAGCCCCTTGGTGTCGAATCCGAAAGCCAGATCGGTGCCGATGCCAACGCTGCCACCTAAACCCAAGGTAACGTTAGGCGGCGTGTAGATAATGGAACTCGCCGTGAAATCCGCACCCAGTTCTAGAGGTGGGATATCGAGGGTAAAGAGCGTGGCTTCCTTGCCCAAAAGCAGGTCGATCGCTGTTGTCGGATTGGTAAGGATGGGGAAGTCGAAGGCACTTCCTTTGAGAGAGCCGAGGAGTTCTTTTCCAGAACCGGTTGTCGAGAGTTGCGTATCCACGTCAACCTGCCCGTTTTTTGGTAGGGAAACCTGTGGAGCCTCAGTATTACTGGAATTCCCGAAACTGAAATTCCCGCTGGCAAACAGTGGCTCGATCTTGTTAGTAAAGTCTTTGAAGGAGATTTTGCTTAGGTCGAGATTCTGCGCGCTGCGACCCGCTTTCCCAGCTTGGATAGCTTGAAGACCGATGGCAAAGTCATCTAGAGAAAATTTCGACCAGTCAAAGGAGGCATTTCCAGCCATCAGGTCGCTTAGACCCAAAGCAAAGTCCCGCAGCTTCACCCCAGAGGAGCCGACGGGGGAACCGAGGGAGAGATTGGGGCTACCGGAGATGGGAAACTCGCGAGCCAAGTCATTGAGGGTAATTCTCTTCCAGTTGAGACCAAGGGTCGCTCGCAAAGCACTCGATTCGGAGAAGAGTTTCTTCAGCCCCCCAGAGAAGTCATTGAGGGACAGACCCGGCCAACTGAGCTGGGTTTCGGGGTCGTTGTCGAACATCTCCTGCAAACCCTTCGAGAAATCCTCTATGGTGAAGGTCGGTACGCCAAACTTGAAGCTGCTCGACCGCGAGCTGGGTTGACCCGGAGGGCGGTAACCACCACTGCGAGTCGGTGTGGCGACATCGTAGGAACCTAGCTCGATGAAGAAGTTATCTTCGACAGCTGCAAGGCTTTCGATAATTGTCGAGACGGACTCAATTTGGTTGAGAGTCGTCACAAACGGTCGGACGTTAAATTTATTTTGGGGTAGAACGGCGACAAATTCGAGGAATGTTTTCTTTCCGTCGTTATTCGCATCAATTGTTTGACCGAAAAGGCTATTGATGTTCAGACTCGATAAGAAGCTTAGATCTTGTTGGATGAAGTCGATAAACGGGCGGAATGGCTTGACGACTTGGTCTACCTTCTGGAAAATCGGGCGGGCAAAGTTACTCGCGAAGCTGCCCACATCGACTTTCATGTTTTCAAAGGAAACCTGCGGGACTGAAGGCTTGGTAAATTGCCCGTCTTTGTAACCGAAGGCATCCCAGTCTACATTGAGATCGAGCAAGAAACTGGGAATCGCCGAGCTGCCGTTGACGCTGGTGACGAGCTGCAAGCCCAGGTTGGCTCCGCCTTGGAGTTCGGGGGTAAACAGTTCGCCGAGTTCGAAGTCGCGGCGCAGTTCGCTCAGGGTAAGGCGATCGCCATCGTCCGGTGCGTCCTGGGTCTTAATTTCCCCTTCATCACCGTCGTAGGTACCGTTGCGGTTGGTGTCAAAGCGTCCGACGACTGGTAACTCGGGGAAGCTGCCGTCGGGTTGTTGGGAGACGTTCGGCTCGTCTGCATCCCACACATCATTAGCATTGGCATCGAGGTATTGGATCGTCGGAACGTTGTCGAGATCGTTGAGGTTTACATTGAAGTCAATACCCGCTTGGGTCAGATTGTCAGGATTGTTCTTCGCCTCAAGCTGCAAGAACCCGAGATTTCCTAGGGCTTTGAAGTCTTCGTTCAGCTCGATCCCCACGTTGGCTTGGAAGCCAGTTTTGTCTGTATCGGCGTAGAAGCCAAAGTCTTTGTGCCAGCCGATTCCCAAACCTAACTCGTACTCGAAACCGCTGACCGCTTTGCCGTCTATATTCAGACCAATGGCAGGAATCCCAAGGTCGGCACTTAGGTCTGTCTCGATCTCGTATTCGCTGCCGATGGTGATATCGAAGGTGGTTTCTTCGAGTCCAGCGGAGAGGTTTACCTCCACATCGGTGTTTAGACCCGTACTGTCGAGGGCTTGCTGGATTGAATTTTCGATCGTGTCGGCAATCTTGGAGGTGGTTGCCGTACCGCCGGATGCGAGTTCGCTGATGAGGAATTCGCGGAAGGTTTCGATGAAGTCGGGGGTGTAGTCTCCTAGAGAGCCGATGAGAGGCAGTTCCGTGGCATCAAGCTGTTGGGCGATTAGGTCGTTGATTTGGCGCAGTAGTGCATCGAAACCTTCGCTGACAGTGTTGCCTTCGAGTTGGATATCGGCAACGACGACAGGCAGTGCGGGAACTTCGAGACTGTCAAAATTTCCGTCACCGCTAGTTAGGGTGAAGGCTAGATCGATATTGGCATCTTCGGGTTCGACTTTGGTATCGGATTTGGCGTAAACATCGATCGTCACCGGTTCCGCCCAGTTGGCCAGGGGAATGGTTACGTCGGGGATCTCTTCAAGTTGATCGCCGGTGTCGAAAGAAATTGTTACATCGGCCGCTGGCCGTTTCACCAGCACGATCTGAATTTGGTCGGGTTGGTTGCTACCTTCCTCAACGTAGGTGCGCGATCCAGTTTTCTGGATCAGGATAAAATCGTCGCTGGGGCTGGGTTCGCGAACGGTGTTGCCATCGAGGAGAATCGCCCGCGCTTCTTTGTTGTCATTATCGACGAGATATTTCTCCCCGCCCGAATCGTTGAGAGAAAGGACGATGGTTTCGCCGTTTCCTTCTTCGATCGCATCGTCGATCGCTTTGATGGCGACTTTGGCTTGGGTTTCGCCTTGGGCGATCGTCACTTGACCGGATAAAGGTTCGTAGTCGTCATCGTTCCCCGGTGTGGCCGTTCCGCCGACGGTATAGGGAATCGTCAGGTTTTGCGGTGCGGGTTTATCCAGAGAGATCGTAAAAACGTCCTGGAGGGAACTGTTTTCGGTGAAAGTATCGACGGTAGAAATGCTGACGACAGGTTCGTTGTCGTTCACCTCAACGGTTCCGTTCGTCGTGCCGTCGAGGTCGTAGAGTACGCCGTCGTTCAGGGTAAATTCGATCGTCTCGCCGGGATCGTAATCATCTTCATCAACGGGAACGATATCGAGGGTGATGGTATTCGTATTCGCCGGAACCGTCACCTCACCGTTGAGTTCCGTGCCGTTGTATTGGAGGTTGTAGTCCGTTCCCGGTGTGGCCGTTCCGCCGAGGGTGTAGTCAACAACGACTTGAGCCGGAAGGGTGCGATCGAGATTTAGGGTGATACTGCCATTGGCAGATCCAACCTCACTGGGTTGGGTGAAACCACCGATCCCAATATTGGGGGCAATAAGCGGGCTGATGTTGTAGCTATCGCCAACGGTACTGTTGATTTGTTGTACCGTCCCGCCGTAGTTATAGACATCGCGATAAACACCTTGTC
>NZ_JADEXN010000217.1 GCF_015207075.1 Zarconia navalis LEGE 11467 | reverse complement strand
GCTACCCCCCGCCGAACCCTCGCCGCAATGGGAGCAGATGCAATTGAGGCTCTCCCAACTCGAAAGCCATATCGAGCGCCTCGAAAGCAAAATTTACGAACCCACCGACTTAGTCGATCCGCTGTTACCTCTAATTAACGAGCTACTGACGCAACAGGTGAAAGAAACCCAGGCGGGTATTTGCGAGATGTTGGTGCCCATCATCGATCGCGTCCTTCTTGAAAAAAGCAAACAAGACTTAGAATCCCTAAGCGAGGCCCTCGCCGATGTCATTCCCATGGCGATCTCGCAAGAGATTAAGAATTCCCCAGAGCAGGTTGCCAATGCCATCGCTCCAGAAGTGGCCTCGGCGATTAGAAAGCAAATTCATCTCGACCGCGATGCCATCAAAGATGCTTTGGGTTCGGAAATGGGACGAGCTATTAAAGCCCAAATCGAACTCGAACGGGATGCCATGGTCGATGCCCTCTATCCTGTGATCGGGGCAACCATTTCCAAATATATGGGGGAAGCGGTTCGAGAGATTAATGCCAAAGTCGAAAATGCCCTGAGCATTCAAGGGGTCGAACGCAAGATTCGCGCAAAAGTCCAGGGGGTTTCCGAAGCGGAACTGATTCTGCGAGAGTCGATGCCCTGTATTGTAGAAGCGATTTTTCTGATTCACAAAGCCTCGGGTTTAATTGTGGCGGAAGTGCAAAACGTATCCGGGGAAAAGCTCGAATCGGAAATGATTGCCGGAATGCTCACGGCCATTCGCAGCTTTGCCAACGATTGCGTGACTCGAGACGGCAATACGTCAGAACTCAACGAAATTGAATATAGTGGCTCGAAGATCGTCTTAGAAGTGGCTGGCTACTGTTATCTGGCCATATCGATTAAAGGAGAGCCTTCTAAATCGTTTATCGCTCAAATGCGGCAAACCCTCGGGACGATCGTCCGAAAATACGATCGACAACTCGAAGAATTTGAAGGCGATCCCGACTCGGTTCCCGAGCCAATTTACCAGCATCTGGAAATTTTGATGCATACTGCCGAGCGCGAGAACGAGCAAAAAGGTTCGCCGTCGCGACCGACTACGATTTTAGTCCTGGGCGCGCTGCTGTTGTTGGGAACCACAATTTTGGGCGGCTGGCGACTCTACGGACGCCATATCGAACGACGGGCACTTTCGGCTCTGTCTTCAACGCCAGAACTAGCCGTGTATCGACTTCACGCGCGGGTACGGGGCGGTCGAGTGCAACTGTCGGGAAAATTACCCGATGAGTTTTCGCGCGCTCTAGCGGAACGAGTGGCTGGGGAAGAATTGCCCCGGTGGGAGATTGACAATAGCATCCTCGCGGCGAACGTATTACCGAATCCAACAGTCGTCGAAGCAGAAGTTAGGCGCACGGTCGGATTCTTTAATGACATCGAAGGCGTTGATATTTGGGCAGATTATATAGACAATCAAGTTAGAGTGCGAGGAACCCTCGAGCGAATGACCCAAGCCGAGCAATTGACTCAAGCACTCGATCGTATCCCCGGAGTCGATTCCGTGGTGAGTACCTTTGAGTTGCAGGGCCAGTCCGAGATTTTGACGACCCGAATCTACTTCGACAAGGGTGCCGCCTATCCAACGGAGACCGAAGCCGCTAAAATCGTACCCATCGGACAAATGCTAGAGCAAAATGGGGGCCTTAAACTCAAAATTATCGGCCATAGCGATATCACGGGCGATCGAAATGCGAATCTATCTCTGGCCGAGCAACGAGCGATCGTCCTCAAGAATCGTTTGATCGATCTGGGGATAGAACCCGAACGCCTGATAACTGAAGCTTCGATTCAACCTCCTCCCGATGTCAGCGACCCGCAAGCGTTAGCTTTAAGTCGATGTGTCCGCTTTGAACCGATCCAAACCGCCGACGGGCAAACCCTAGGTAATAATGGCAACGATATCTAAAAAAATATGTATGGTCGGGGATTTTGGGGTAGGAAAAACTAGCCTGATCCGCCGTTACGTCGAACGCGAATTCAGCGATCGGTATCTTTCGACTGTGGGAGTCAAAATCTCTCGGAAAACCATCGAAACCATCAACGAAAATCGCCAAGACGCCGTTAAGCTGCAGTTGATTATCTGGGATTTAGAAGGTCACACGCGCTTTAAAGCCATTGCTCCGAGCTATTTGCAGGGTGCCGCGGGTGCGCTAGTGGTCGCCGATGTGACTCGTGTCGAAACCATCGAAAATTTGAAAGAAAGAATTGGCCTTTTTTCGTCAGTCAACCCAAAAAGTTCGATTGCCGTAGCTTTCAATAAAACCGATTTGGTTGTAGAATCGCAGCTCGAAAAAATACCGCAATATTTCGATGTTAGCCGTTTTCCAAATGTTATTTCAAGTTATTTCACATCCGCTAAAACGGGAAATAATGTTGATGAAATCTTTGAAAAACTCGCTCAAAAGTTAATCTCTTAAATTGTCATGAATTTATAAAATCTAAAAAATAGGCGATCGGGGATATTGCTTGAACTTCGCCACCCAAACTTGAGCATTTTCCATCCCTGGAGTTCTTTGTTTCAGCTCGGATTGCAGATATGAGTAATATCTTGAAGAAGTTTCTGGCTTCGTTTCAGTTAGAGTACCTCGTTTTAGATCGAGATCTCGAAATCGTAGAGATGTCTCTGAATGCGGGAAAATTTGCAGATGTCGATCGAGAAGTCCAGATCGGTCGAGATGTGCGCGCTGCTTTTCCAGAAATTGTCGGGATCGAGCCTCAGCTACAAGGGATTTTAGACGGTCGACGGCAGCGCTGGACGATCTCGGCGATCGATCGGCGCTCGAGTCCCGAACGTCCGTTTTATTTTGACTTGTACGTTCTGGGGGGATCGGATGAAACCCTTTGCGATCGGCTGTTTATGGTGTTTGAAGACTCCACGGAGCGCACTCTTGTCAAACAGCATTTGGTGCAAGAAGTTCACGAAACCAAACTCCTGCTGAATAATTTATCGCGAACTCGCAGCTACCTGCACCAAATTATTACCGAAATGGCAGACGTGCTGCTGATGATGACCCACACAGGCACCATCGTCACGGCTAATCAAACCGCTCAAGACTTGCTCGGCTACGACGAAGCCGAATTAATGGGACAGCCGATTTCGATGCTGAGTCCCGATGCTGACTTGTTGTTAAACTTACTCCTGCAACTGGGCAAGCAATCAAGGTCATTTCCTACCCCCGACGATCGAGAAATCCTCAAAGTCCAAGTGGAAATCGTCTGTCAGACTCAAACCGGCGAACCCGTCCCGATCGCTTTTTCCTGTTCGGCGATCTACTCCGATTTCGACGAAGATCCCACCTTTATCTGCGTCGGTCGAGATATTACCCAACGCCGAGAAAACGACGCGGCGATCGCCAAAATGAACGCCGCTTTAGCCCGAAAAGTCGGTCGGCAAAACGAGCAACTCAAAGAAACTATTTCCCAACTCGAACGAGAGATGGCCGAACGCCAGCGAGCCGAAGCCGCCCTACACAACATTGTTGCGGGCACTGCATCGGTGACGGGAAAAGAATTCTTTCGGGCTTTAGTGCGGCATCTGGCATTGGCCTTGGGGGTGCGCTACGCTTTTGTGACCGAAACCGATCGAGAGAACCTCGATCGCGTACAACTGCTGGCCGGGTGGACCGGCGATCGGTTTTTGGAAACCTCCCAATTGGAAATTGCCAACAAACCCTGCGAACAAGTGCGCTGCCAGGGCAAACCCTTGTGCTATCCCAAAGGCTTACAAGAGCACTTTCCCGACGCGCTCGACTTAGTGGAGATGGGAGCCGTCTCGTATTTTGGCATTCCCTTATTTGACACCCACCAACAACCCGTGGGCAATCTGTGCGTTCTCGACGATAAGCCCCTGTCCGACCCGCAACGGGTGCAATATATCATCAGCGTTTTTGCCGCCCGCGCCGCAGCCGAACTGCAACGCAAATGGGCAGAAGAAGCCCTCTACCAAGTCAACAACGACCTAGAAAACCGAGTTCGAGAACGCACCGCCGAGTTGACGCAAGCCAACAGCGCCCTAGATTCGGAAATTGCCGGACGCACCTGGGCAGAAGCGGCTTTGCGAGATAGCGAAGAACGCTGGCAACTGGCTCTGCGGGGAACCGGAGATGGGATTTGGGATTGGAACCCTAACTCCAACGAAATGTTTTTTTCCTCTCGATGGCAGGAAATGCTCGGTTACGAGAACGGGGAAGTCGGCGATCGGTTCGGGGCATGGCTCGAACGCGTTCATCCGGACGAACGAGAATGGGTAATGGCGACCCTAAGCGAGCATTTAGCCCGCCAGACTCCGTACTATACCGTCGAGCATCGGATGCGCTGCCGAGATGGCAGCTACAAATGGATACTCAATCGAGGTCAAGCTCTTTGGGATCAAGTCGGGACTCCCATGCGTATGGTCGGCTCGATTACCGATATTAGCGATCGCAAGCGATCGGAAGAAGCCCTGCGAGCGAGCGAAATCCGCCTGAGAAAGCAGCAACTGGCCATGCTGGAGATGGCCAGCAAGCCCCAGTTGTATTCTGGCGATTTAGAAGTAGCCCTGCGGGAAATCGTCCAAGTCGCCTCCCGAACTCTCAACGTGGAACGAACCAGCGTTTGGTTTTACAACGAAGACCGATCGAAGCTCCACTGTCGTCTGCTCTACGAAATTACCCCAGACTGCTATTCTCAGGGGGATGAAATGGAGAAAGCCAATAGCGCCAATTATTTCCGAGCCATCGAATCCCAAAGCGCAATTGCCGTCGATCGCGTCGGGAGCGATCCGCGAACCCAAGACTATTTCGAGCGCTATCTCGCTCCATTGGGGATTACCTCCACATTAGATGTCCCCATTCGCGTCGGCGGACAGACCATGGGGATTCTGTGCCACGAACATATCGGTCCAACTCGACCGTGGGCCGTTGAAGAACAAAACTTTGCCAACTATCTTGCCTACGTCATTTCCCTAGCCATCGAAGCCCGCGAGCGCGAGCGTGCCCAAGTGGCCCGCGCGGAAAGTCAAGAACGCCTCGATAGTATTCTCGCATCCCTCGACGATGTGGTTTGGTCTCGCTCGGTGACTGACGGCGCACTGCTCTATATCAGCTCGGCGGCTACCAAGCTCTACAATCGCAATACCGCTGAATTTCTGCGCGACCCGGATCTCTGGCGCCAAAGCATCCATCCCGACGATCGGCAACGCTACGATCTGGCTCATCTCGAAGCCCTAGACATGGGGAGCAATGCCGTCGAATTCCGGATTGTCAAAGCGTCTGGGGAAGTTCGATGGCTGCAAGAACGCGCTCGCTCGATCTCCAACCGCAGCGGACAACCCATTCGTCTCGACGGCATTGCCCGAGATATCACCGAACGCAAACAAGCCGAAGAAGCCCTCGCCAAACGAGAGCGCTATTTGGTGGCTCTGGTGGAGGTGCAGCGTCGCTTACTCGTGGGAGGCGATCGCATCTTCGAGCATTCGAGAACCATCGAACCTCTGGGACGGGCAAGCGATGCGAGCCGGGTTTACATTTGCGAACGCGAAGTCCACCGCAGACAAACCATCCGCCTCGCCCAATGGTGCGCTTTAGATCCCAACTGGGAATCCGAAGGAATGGGGGAAGAACGCTCTATTGCGACGGACTTGTGTTCCCGTTGGCTCGAGCTGCTGTCTCAGGGACAAGAGGTCGTGGGCGTTCCTCAAGATTTTCCCCCATCGGAGTGTCAGATGCTCGTGGAGCGAGGCTTGCATTCAATTCTGATTTTGCCGCTATTCGTCAACGATCGGTTTTTTGGCTCCATGGGCTTCGAGCATTATACCCATCCCAAAGAGTGGGACTCTTTGGAAATCGAGCTGTTGCGGGCGGCGGCTACAGCGATTTCCCTATTTTTAGAGCGTCAGCTTGCCGAGCAGGCATTACTGGCCGAACGCCAACAACTGCGGCAAATTATTACCAACGTTCCCGTCGCCATGGCCTTGCTCGATCGCCAGATGCGCTATCTCGCCCATAGCGATCGATGGCTCATCGATTACAATCTACAAGACGAGCAACTCATCGGGCGATCGCACTACGAGTTATTTCCCGATCTGCCAGAAACTTGGATCGAAGCCGACCGACGCGCCTTAGCCGGAGACGTGATCTCTAGTCCCGAGGAAAGCTGGAACCGAGCAGATGGCTCCACCCTCTACCTGCGACGGGCGATTCAACCCTGGTACGCATCGGAAGGAGAAATTGGCGGCATTGCTATCGTCACTCAAGTGATTAACGAACTCGTCGAAGCTCGCGAAGCCGCTATCGAAGCCTCTCGAATGAAATCTCAGTTCCTCGCGAATATGAGTCACGAAATCCGGACTCCCATGAACGGGGTAATCGGCATGACGGACTTATTATTAAAAACTCCCCTCAATCGAGAACAGCAGGACTTTGTCAAGACGTTGAGAACGAGCGGTCAGAACTTATTGTTACTCATCAACGACATCTTGGATTTCTCGAAGCTCGAAGCGGGTCAAATGCAGCTCGAGACCATTGATTTTGACTTGAATACTTGTCTCGAAGATGCGATCGATTTACTCGCCACCCAAGCTCAGAGTAAAGGATTAGAATTGTTTGCAGCTATCGATCGCCGCGTGCCTGCCGATCTGAGGGGAGATGCGGCCCGACTGCGGCAAATTTTACTCAATTTGATCGGGAACGCGATTAAATTTACCGTCAAAGGGGAAGTGCTCGTTGGTGTTTCTTGGGTGGAAGCCGAGTCTTCCGATGTAGGAGACCAGATGCAATTGCCCATCGTTCTCCGCTTCGAAGTCAAAGATACCGGAATCTGCATCGCACCCGAAAGTCAGAATAAACTATTCGATTCCTTTTCCCAAGTGGATGCGTCCACCACCCGCCAGTACGGAGGGACGGGGTTGGGACTGGCTATTAGCAAGCAACTCGTGGCTCTCATGGGCGGAAAAATCGGCGTTACCAGTTGTCTGGGACGGGGTTCGACCTTTTGGTTTACAGCCGGATTCGAGCCGGCACAGCGTCAAGTCTCCCCCAGAACCCTCGACTTTCCCGAGGTCTCGGGTCTGAGACTGTTGATCGTCGATGACAATCCCAACAGTTCCGAAGCGATCGGGGCTTATGCGGCGGCGTGGGGCATCCAGTGCGATCGGATTCGAGACGCCCAAAGTGCGGTCGCCGCTCTGCGAAAAGCCGTAAAAAACAGGCGCCCTTACCATTTAGTGACGATTGATTTACAAAACCCCAAGCTTCAAGGGGAAATGCTCGGTCAATTTATTAGCTTCGATCCAGAATTATCTCAGACGAAATGGATCGTACAAGCGTCGATCCGCCAGCACGAACAAGTAAAACGCTTGTTGGAGGAGGGCGCTTCAGGATACGTACTCAAACCGATGAAAGCCTCCCGGCTGTTGGAAACCATTGCCCGAATCGCTGGCGGCATGGCACCGGAAAACGCAAGCTTCGATGGCTCCTCCCTCAGTGGGGCAACAAGTGAAAACTCGACGCTCCTGATTCCCCCGGAACGACTGAAAGTGCTGAAAATCTTGGTCGTGGAAGATACGCCAATCAATCAAAAAGTGATAATCAATCAACTCAAACAGCTCGGCATCGGGCGAGTTGTCTGTGCCACTAACGGTCTAGAAGCCCTCGAGCGACTGTCGGCGGACGATTACGATGTGGTGTTGATGGATTGCCTGATGCCCGTTCTCGACGGCTACGAAACCACGAAAGCATTGAGGGAACGAGAGGGGGAGGAACGCCACACGACCATCGTTGCCATGACGGCAAATGCCCTCAAAGGCGATCGCCAGAAATGTTTAGATGCTGGGATGGATGACTACATCAGCAAACCTGTCGATTTGGGAAATCTAGCCTCTGTTTTGAGTCAATGGCTCTCAAAACCAACCACTTTAAGCGAAAATGTAGAAAGCCAGAAGCCCCAACGACCCCCTACAGTTCCCCAGACCCTCGATAACCCAACACCCTCCATCGATTCTTCCATGCAACCGCCTGTTGACTTAGACCGCCTCGCACAATTCACGCTGGGAGAGCCGGAGTTTCAA
>NZ_JADEXN010000006.1 GCF_015207075.1 Zarconia navalis LEGE 11467 | reverse complement strand
ATTCTACCGACAATGGGGGGACAAACGGCTCTCAACTTTGCCGTGGCATTGGCAGAAAATGGCGTACTCGATGAGTTTGGGGTAGAACTGATCGGGGCGAAACTCCCCGCTATTAAAAAAGCCGAAGATCGCGAACTCTTCAAACAAGCGATGGAAAAAATCGGTGTGGCAATGTGTCCTTCTGGGATTGCCACCACCCTCGACGAGGCAAAACAAATTGCCGTCGAAATCGGCACGTATCCCCTAATCATCCGTCCTGCATTTACCATGGGGGGTTCTGGGGGAGGGATTGCTTACAACCAAGAAGAACTCGAAGAAATCTCCCAATCGGGTTTGGATGCCTCCCCGGTGAGTCAAATCCAGGTGGAACAGTCTCTCATTGGTTGGAAGGAATACGAACTGGAGGTGATGCGAGATTTGGCAGATAACGTGGTGATTATCTGCTCGATCGAAAATATCGACCCGATGGGAATTCACACCGGCGACTCGATTACCGTTGCCCCCGCCCAAACCCTCACCGATAAAGAATACCAGCGATTGCGAGATGCCTCGATCGCCATTATTCGGGAAATTGGTGTGGAAACGGGGGGATCGAACATTCAGTTTGCCGTCAACCCGGTGAACGGGGACATCATCGTCATCGAAATGAACCCTCGCGTTTCCCGCAGTTCGGCCCTAGCCTCCAAAGCTACCGGATTTCCGATCGCGAAATTCGCGGCTAAGCTAGCCGTCGGCTATTCCCTCGACGAAATTCCCAACGACATTACCCAAAAAACCCCCGCCAGCTTCGAACCCACCATCGACTACGTGGTGACGAAAATTCCTCGGTTTGCCTTCGAGAAGTTTCCCGGAACCGATGCCATCCTCACCACCCAAATGAAGTCCGTTGGCGAAGCGATGGCGATCGGGCGGACCTTCTGCGAGTCGTTCCAAAAAGCCTTCCGTTCCCTCGAAACCGGGCGCTTGGGTTGGGGCTGCGATCGCCCCGAAAAACTGCCCAACCTCTCCCAAATTCGCGCCGGATTGCGCATCCCGAACCCAGAACGGATGTTCACCGTCCACCAAGCTTTGCAAGTGGGGATGTCGGTGGAGGAAATCTACGAACTCACGGGAATCGATCCCTGGTTCCTCGATCGCTTCGTGGAATTACTCGATACAGAGAAATGGCTCAAACGCACTCCCCTGAAGCAGATAACCAAAGAACTGATGTGGGAGGTGAAACAGCAGGGATTCAGCGACGGGCAAATCGCCTTTGCTACCCGCACTCCCGAAGATGACGTGCGCGCCTACCGTACTTCCCTAGACGTACAACCCGCATACAAAGTCGTGGATACCTGCGCGGCGGAGTTTGAAGCGTTCACCCCCTACTACTACTCCACCTACGAAGAAGAATCAGAGGTACTTCCCTCCGAAAAACCCAAGGTGATGATTCTCGGTGGCGGCCCCAACCGCATCGGACAGGGGATCGAATTCGACTATTGCTGCTGCCACGCCTCGTTCGCCCTGCGAGATGCCGGGTTCGAGACGATTATGGTCAACTCCAATCCCGAAACCGTTTCCACCGACTACGATACCAGCGATCGCCTCTACTTCGAGCCGCTGACCCAAGAAGATGTCCTCAACATCATCGAGGTGGAAAAGCCCGTGGGGATTATCGTCCAATTTGGCGGACAAACTCCACTCAAGCTGGCAGTTCCGTTACAGGAATACCTCGAAGCCAACCCCGACTCTGTTACCGAAATCTGGGGCACATCCCCCGAATCGATCGATATTGCCGAAGATCGCGAACGGTTCGAGCAAATTCTGCGCAAACTCGATATCCTCCAACCCCCCAACGGCATCGCCCGCAGCTATGAAGAAGCCCTGAAAATTGCCGGGCGCGTCACCTATCCGGTGGTGGTACGTCCCAGTTACGTTCTCGGGGGTCGGGCGATGGAAATCGTCTACTCCGATGCGGAGTTGGAACGGTATATGAAGTTTGCGGTGCAGGTGGAACCCGATCGCCCCATCTTAGTCGATAAGTTCCTCGAAAATGCCGTAGAAGTGGATGTGGATGCGATCGCCGACAAAACCGGCAACGTGGTTATCGGCGGCATCATGGAACACATCGAACAAGCGGGTATCCACTCCGGCGACTCCGCCTGTTCGATTCCCTACGTGGGCTTGTCTGAAGCAGCCGTGGCGACGATTCGGGAATGGACGGTGCAACTGGCTACCGAACTCAAAGTCATCGGGTTGATGAACATTCAATATGCCGTTCAGGGCGATCGGGTGTACATCCTCGAAGCCAATCCCCGCGCCTCTCGCACCGTCCCCTTCGTCTCCAAAGCCATCGGCGTACCCCTGGCGAAAATGGCCTCTCTGGTGATGTCGGGGAAATCCCTCGAATCCCTCAGCTTTACCGAAGAACGGGTTCCCCAACACATTGCTATTAAAGAAGCGGTGCTGCCCTTTAATAAGTTCCCCGGTACCGACACCCTACTCGGGCCCGAAATGCGATCGACTGGGGAAGTGATGGGTATCGATACCGGGTTCGGGAAAGCCTTCGCCAAAGCGCTGTTGGGGGCAGGGGAACAGATTCCCCTCACCGGAACGGTATTCGTTTCGATGAACGATCGCAGCAAACTCCCCGTTGTCGCTGCCGTCAAAGATTTGATGGAGTTGGGATTCAAAATCGTCGCCACCGCCGGTACGCAAAAAGTTCTCCAAGAAAACGGTATCGACGATGTGGACTTGATACTCAAACTCTCCGACGGTCGTCCCCACGTCATCGACGCGATCAAAAACAATCAAATTCAACTGATTCTCAATACCCCCTCTGGAGAGGATGCCTTCGCCGAAGGACAGCTCATTCGCCGCACGGCACTAGCTTACAAGATTCCTCTGATTACCACCATCGCTGGGGCCAAAGCTACTGCCGCCGCCATTCGATCGTTGCAGTCGGAAACCCAGGAGGTGAAGGCGGTACAGGATTATTTTAGTTAGATGACAGATATCAGACATCAGATGACAGATATCAGACATCAGATGACAGATATCAGATAATTTGGGTCTTGTTGAGGGTCATCGATTTTTGGCGAACCGAAGCGCGGTTTTGAGAAAATGGGCGATCGATGGCTCAAACCTTGGCTCTGACTTAGGTGGAGGCGATCGGGGTGGAAAAGGGGTTGGACAAGTAGACGGGGTAAGGGTTTGAGCGGTTTTGCGAGTTGAGTGTATGACGTTGTACTTACGTTTTGGCAGGTTCGCCAAAACACGGTTTGAAACCCTTACGGTGTGGGTGTTGTATAATCTAGGGTATCCAGACTCCTTCGGGGGTCGAATTAATGGAAACATTCAATTTCGACAGGATAATACCTGGTTTTCACGAGGTATCCAGACTCCTTCGGGGGTCGAATTAATGGAAACGAGGCAGCTAGGATTTGTACGCATCGAGTCCCTTGTATCCAGACTCCTTCGGGGGTCGAATTAATGGAAACTCGATTTGACAAAATATTTCAATGCGCCGTTCATGTATCCAGACTCCTTCGGGGGTCGAATTAATGGAAACTCCTTCTCGTTCAACCTGGGACTAGGGTCTCTGGTATCCAGACTCCTTCGGGGGTCGAATTAATGGAAACAGTCTTTTACATCCACGATGTTATTATTTTTCATCCAGTATCCAGACTCCTTCGGGGGTCGAATTAATGGAAACATTTCTTCCAGGCCGAGCGAGCAGTAGAAGTCGAGTATCCAGACTCCTTCGGGGGTCGAATTAATGGAAACAAGAATACTAATGGTAAAAGAACGTTTTTGGGGAGTATCCAGACTCCTTCGGGGGTCGAATTAATGGAAACTGCTCGATATCCCACACGGCGAGATCGAGTTAGGGGTATCACAGACCTGATATCTGATGTCTGATATCTGATATCTGAATTCCCCCTTTCGGGGGTCGAATTAATGGAAACCTGCCAAAGCATTCGGAAGTCAGAATCTAGAATTCAGAAATGAAACCCATTCCGACTTCCCAAAAACCCTCCGCTTGACACGATCGGAGGGTTTTTTCTTGAAATAGCGACCCCTGACCATAGCTATATCAGATTGCAGATAAGTGGGTATCTGTATGTACCGCTATTCGTAAAAAGTTAGAATAAACGCTCGTTTGTCAAGTCCCAGATGTAGTGTCACCAAGTCTCCCTTGTCTAAATCTGATATCTGACATCTGGTATCTGATATCTGTTGCGTCCCCCCCGTCTCCCTAAAACCGCCTTCGGTCAGAAACGTCAGATGGCTTTCGACAAGAACGCTAAACTAGACATAGGCAAATTAAAGCGTTTTTAAAGTTGGCTAACGCTATGGCAGGAGCCACTTATGGGAAAAGAAAGTATTTCTCTATCCAGAGCGAGTCAACTGTCCCGCGAACCCTGAATCGTCAAAGCACCTGCCGCAAACCATCTTGTCAACCCCAGAAGGAAAAAAAGAGTTATGGGATTATTCGATCGTATTGGCCGCGTCGTGAAAGCGAACCTCAACGATGTGGTGAGCAAGGCTGAAGACCCGGAAAAAATTCTCGAGCAGTCTATCCTAGATATGCAAGAAGACTTGGTACAACTGCGCCAAGCCGTGGCTAAATCCATTGCCACGAACAAACGTACCGAACAGCAGTACAACCAAGCCCAGTCTCAGGCCAACCAGTGGCAGCAGCGCGCGCAACTCGCACTCCAAAAAGGCGATGAAAACTTGGCTCGCGAAGCGTTGGTGAGAAAGAAGGGTCATGCGGAAACCGCCGCTACCATTAAGCCCCAGGTTGACGCTCAACGAGGTCAGGTGGATTCGCTCAAGAAGAATCTGATTCAGCTCGAGAGCAAGATTTCCGAGGCGAAAACTAAGAAAAATATGCTCAAGGCGCGGCTGCAAGCAGCTAAAGCCAACGAACAGCTACAAAACAGCATCGGTTCTTTCAATCCCAGCAGCGCCACCGGTGCTTTCGATCGCATGGAAGAGAAAGTCCTCGAAATCGAAGCGCGCTCCCAAGGTGCAGCAGAACTCGCCGGTTCGGATCTCGAAAGCCAGTTCGCTCAACTCGAAGCGGGTAACGATGTCGATGACGAGTTACTGGCGATGAAAGCTCAACTGACGGGTGGTTCGGTTTCCCAAGGAGCGCTCCCCGAATCCAAGACTGCCGCTAGCGAACCCGTCGATGCAGAACTCGAAGAACTGCGATCGCAACTGAAGGATATTTAATTCAATATTCTTGAAATTTCAGAAAATTTCAGCTCTAAAGCGATGGGAGAAAACTCATCGCTTTTGTTATGTTGATACAGCACGAGCGCGCCCTTTACCGTCATACATTTTCAGGGATGAGAAATGGAGGAAAAGGGAAAATATGTATCTATAGCAGTTCGCGCCCTTTTCATTACACAATTTCAGTCATGGGGAACGGGGAATGGGGAACAGGGAATGGGGAATAGAGAATAGAAACAACCTATTTCTTCAATCGTGTAAATAAACTGATGACGAAGCGCTATACAAATACACGATCGCAAATCGCTTGCGACCGCCCGTTATTATTCCAAGTAAAATACCTGAAACCTTGCTCTGAGAATGGTTTCAGGTATTGTCGGTAGTAGCAAGCATTTACACGAGATGAATCGTGCAAAATTCTCAGGACTTTTGTCACTCGATTAGGGCATCTAGCAAGCTGTAATTAGCATTGAATACCCTAGTTCATAAGATAAAGTATTTGGCTTAATATGTCTTTCCGAAATCGGAAAATCCATTGCCGATTTTGGAAAGGTTGTTTTCAACCCACTTTAATTTGCTGTTGAGTCCGCTGGAGGTAAAGGCGAACCACTGTATCTTTTGGATTGTGACGCCAGCAAGCCTGAAATCTTTTTCTTGCTTCCGAGAACTGCTTCTGGTGGTAGCAGCTTACCGCTCGTTCAAATTCAGATTTGGTGTCTAATTTACGCTGCCGCAGTTCGCTGACATCAGCATCGAATACTTCAAATATCCATTGCCATGGGGACTGACTGTTGACGCGAACGCGATCGATTTTGCGAATCTGATTTGTGAGGGAATTTTCCAAATTCGATAAGGTTTCTTGGGAAATTAATAAAGAGAGACGATAGTATTTTGTCAGTTGTTCTAAGCGATTTGCACAAGAAACAACCTCTCCAATCGCCGCACTATCGATGCGAGAGCGACTGCCAACGGTTCCCAAAAGTACATTTCCGGTATCGATACCGATACCAATGGAAATTGGTTGGCGATCGACTTTTTTGCGAGTCTGGTTATATTTCTTTAGAGTTTGAAGCATTTCAATTCCCGATTTGACGGCATTCTCGGCACGACGATCGAACATAGCCATAATGCCATCGCCAATATATTTATCGATGAATCCGTGGCGATCGAGAATTGCGGGTTCCATTCGCGATAAATAAGCATTAATAAATTTGAAATTATCTTCTGGAGACATTTGTTCCGAAAACGCCGTAAAGTTGCGAATATCGGCACAAAGTACTGACATTTTTTGCTCGATCCGATCGCCTAACTCAACATCGATAATACTATCTTTTTGAAGATATTGAAGAAAACGATTGGGAACGAAGCGTTGGTAAGCATAATTGAGACGATCTAAAGTTTGTTCGCGCTCGGAAAGAATCTCGATGGTTTGCGCTCGAATTTTGAGTTGTTTTTCGAGTTGTTCGTTAATCGATCGAAGTTGCTCGTTTCGATCGGACAGTTTCCGCTTTTTGATAAAGCAGTCGATCGCTTCTTGAATTGTCAGTTTTAGATCGAGAGAATGCCAAGGTTTGGAGAGGTAGCGATATAGATTTGCGTGGTTGATAGCATGAGAAATTGCCTCAATATCTGCTTGCCCCGTCAACATAATTTTAATAGTCTGAGGTGAAATTTCATGTATGCGCTGCAAGAGCTTATCTCCCCTCATTCTCGGCATGACACAATCCGAAATAATCAAAGCAAGTTCGCGATCTTCCTCGATTAAATCTTCAAAAACTTCAAGAGCTTCTTCTCCACTTTGAGCGATTTCAATAAGATAATGCTCCTGAAAGGCTAATTCCAGCTCTCTTTTGAGACTGTTTAAAATCATCAATTCGTCATCGACGCAAAGAATGACGAGTCGATCGTTTTCCAAGAGCGACTCTGACTTACAGACAAAAGAATCTGGATGTGAAGGAACATCGCTTTCATTCTGGGTTGAAACTTCGACAAAATTTTTTGGGTTAGGAGGATAGGTTAATGGAGTACAACGATGCTTACAGGATATCTCTCGAAAATTCTGGGACTGGCGATCGCTATCCCGAGATATTAATGTCATGACAATTTCCCAAGTTAACGCAAGACGGATAAATTGTTATACTTCGTTCTCCCATGGAAATCGGGTAGAACCAGATTTAGATTTATCTCGCACGTAAGTTAAACTCATCCCACCAACTAAATTCTGGCAACTCCAAAGGTTTCGCGCTCGCCTGATATTTGCATGGGGTTTGGAGATTGTCTTTCTCTCAACCATTCGGTGAAAGTTTTCTCTCTCGTTAACCCTAAATTGAAGTCGAACGGGTTTTAACCGGTTTTGAAGCTGCTGATGCTGCCAGTACGATGAAATGCACCCACGATCTAAAAAATAAGACGAAGAAAATAGAGAGCGTTCTAGTTTTGGTTTGCAGCTCTAACGCGAAGCGCCAGAGTACTCTCATATATTGTTCGACTGTTGCTCAACTTACGTAGCTCCATCATAGGAAACTCTCTTGGGATTGTCTTGCCGAAATTGGAAACGAACGTACCAATTTTGGTAACTTAAAGCTGAATGCTGTTGCCCGAACCATTCTGGGGAAAAAAGAGGAAACAGGAATAATTATTGATGATTTCGGCATGAGAGTATCCTCTCTCGGTTCGCTCGGCTTGAGATTTCGAGTGCCAGGAGACATCAGGCTCCGAGGGGATTGGAGTCAAGCCACGAGAAAATTGCTGTGTTACACTTTTTAACAAAGGGATGTTTCTGGAAATTTGTTGGCATCTAGCGCTTTGTCAAATGATTGCTAACGGGTAAGAAGCGCGAGATTAAATCCGAACGCGATGCGAAAAAAAGTTAACCTTACCCATCAATTAAAAGTTGATAAAACGCTAGGTTGAGTCAGGTGTGCGAACCCAAGTAAAAATTCGATTTATAGGTCTTGTCTTATGCCCTCTCCCATCGCTCATTCGGTTGCTGGATATTTACTAGCCAAGAGTTTACCAGCCGATCGATTTTCTGAGAATCGAATTCAGAAATGGAGTCTGTATATTTTTTATGCATCTCTAATCGCGGTTGTTGCCGATTTAGATTTTATTCCCCAGTTTGTGACCGGCAATGCATATCATCGTGGTATCACTCATAGTCTAGTATTTGCATTGGGATTTAGTGCGATATCCGCACTCATTGTTAGTGTTTGGAAAAAATTCTCTTACATTAAAATATTTACACTGACCTCAATTTTTTATGGTTCTCATCTACTTTTAGATTATTTCTCATACGGTCGAGGGATTAAACTCTTTTTGCCCTTCGTCGATCGCTTTTTCCGATCGCCCATCATCCTCTTTCCCGGCTTGCACTATTCCCGAGGGCTATTCCATATCAGTCACCTGCTGCCCATTGGTTTCGAGATCGCGATTTCGATCCTCGGAATTGGGGTAGTCTGGTGGTGGAAAAAATCGAAAGCCCGGAAAAATATTGAAGTGTAATCGCACGGTACCCAAATTAGCCTGCCTTACTTCCTTGTTTCTTCGAGGCGATCGTGTTTCACTTGTCAGGTCAAAACTTCAGGCTTATTTTTGAGGTCGATCGCCGCCACGACGATCGCAACGATTACCTGAAGTTGATACCATTCAATCCTGACAGAGTCACTTCCTCTCAATCCCCCGATCTCCTCTAGAAATGAAAGTTTGGCAAGTTGATTTTTACCGTCGTCCTCTCCGGGACGAGACAAACCAGCCGTTGTGGGAGTTTGTTGCCTGCGATCGCGCCGAGGGATCGATCCAGATCGCCTGGTGCCCCCAGTCCAACGCCAACGATCGCTGGCTGGCGCAACAATTGCAACGATCGAGCGATCGACTGCCCGATCGTCTAGAATTTTTTCGTCCCGAGTGCGAGAGTCTCATCGCAGCAGCCGGACGACGTTTGGGAATTTCCGTCGAAGCCACTCGCCGAACCCCACTATTAAAGCAAGTCTTGCAGCAACGGGCGCGGGAATATCCGCAAATGCCTCACTATTCCGGGGAAGACTACCAGCCCATTTCCGTCTATAGACCGGCTCCCGTCCCCGTTCCCGAACAACTCATCGGCGAGCGCTGGCAATTTGCCTCCCTCAACGCCGGGGATATCGAAGGGTTTGGAGATCGTCCCATTCCCGTGCGATCGATGCCCCAGAGTCTTCTACCCTTCAATCTCGGCTTAGCTTCAACCCTACCCATTCCCGGTGTGGCGATCGTTGGCGGGCGCAAATCCAGGCAGTTGGTACGGTGGCTGCAGGATATCCGCCCCGTCTCGATTCATTATATTTCTGGCGAACCCGATGGCATCATTCTCGAAGCCGGGTTAGTCGATCGATGGGTACTCGCAACATTTGCCGATCGAGAAGTAGCAGCGGCGGCGCAAACCTATCAACAGCGTCTCGGGTCGAGTCAGGGCTTGCATTTTCTCTTGGTTCGACCCGACGATTCGGGCATGACGTATAGCGGATTTTGGCTGCTGCAGCCCGCTTGACGCCTCGCAAACCCAGTCAGTGTCACCCGTCAGACTGAGATAAGATCGGCCTGTCCCATCCGTCTGTCTTCTGCCGATGAATACCCCGTCCCACTTTTTGATGACAGCCGCTCTCGAAAAAAGATTTCCCCGCATCCCGATTGCCAAAAGTGCGTTTCTCCTCGGGTCGATCGCCCCAGATATCCCCCTTTATATCCTCTCCATTGGTGGCATCCTCTACTACCACGTCTTTCTCGGTTGGAGTCTGACCGATACCTTTAATTTGATGTTCGATCGACTCTATTTCCACAATCCTCTGTGGATGGCGTCTCACAACCTCCTTCACTCCCCCATATTGCTGCTGCTTGGATTGGCTTTACTCTGGCGTTTCCGTAGCCGGATTGCCTCCCCCAGACATTGGTGGTTTTGGTTTTTGAGCGCTTGTTTGTTCCATAGCATCATCGATATTCTCACCCACGTTGATGACGGCCCCCTATTGCTATTTCCCCTCGAATGGACGACGCGCTGGCAATCTCCGGTGAGTTATTGGGATCGTCGCCACTACGGTCGGGAGTTTGCTTGGTTTGAGGGAAGTTTAGATGTGCTGCTGACGATCTATCTGGTCAGTCCGTGGGTGTCTCGGCGGCTGCGTCGCGGGTGGAAACGGTTTAATCCCGATCGGGATTAGTGCCAAGTGTTATGGCGATCGTTGCGATCTCATCTGACACGAGACCCAATTGCTTGCATTGATACCACCAAGAGTCTTAAGTCAAACTCTCAAGTACGAACAAACATGGCTCGATATACCGGTTCTCCATTGTTCAAGGTGATAATTTCCCGTTCGGTAGGAATCTGAAGGGGGTTTTGCGCCAGCCACTCTGTCGAAGTGCATTGAAAGATCGGATGAGCTGAGAAGCGATCGCGCATTTCTGTCGCGACGGCTTCTACATCCGATTGCAGTACCACCTCGCCACCGGGAACTAGATAGGTTGCCAGGATTTCTACTAAACTCGATTGAACCACTCGCCGCTTTTGATGGCGCTTTTTAAACCAGGGGTCGGGAAATTGGATCGTCACTCGCTTTAAAATTCGATCTGGAAACGTCGCTAAAATCGGTTGCAGAGCGTGACTGACATTGCAAAATAAGAAGTGGAGATTGGGACACCCCGCCTCCTCGCGCCGAGTGTTGGCATCCTTAACCAAGGCTTCTCGAATTTCCAATCCCAAAAAGTTCCAGTGGGGTTGTAAAGGTGCGAGTTCGGACAAAAAGCGTCCCCGCCCGCAACCAATGTCGAGATGGAGGGGTTGGGTGGGATTTTGGTAAATGTTCTCCCAGCAGGGGGGATCGATGGGTTGCTGGTATTTTTGGCTGAGGGGGTTAACGTGTTGGCGAACTCGTGGAAGGGACAATCGCAAAATTCCTCGATCGGGTGAGCTATCGATCGTTATACCATCAATTCTTATGGTTGTAATACTCGATTTTCTGAGATATCAAACGAGACATCAAATCTTTGGGCGATCGATCTCAACTTACATCGACAATTAAGGCGCTGGTTTGTATACTCAAGTCGGACAGCGAAAATCAATCGATAGTGAATTGAGGCGATCTCCTGGAGTTGACCAAATACTATCCGCTCTAAAGCCCCAGACGAATATGTTTTAGAGCGATCGCGTCGGGAGCGAACCTCCATCCCCGCGATCGTTTGTAATGCAAGTATCGGAGCATAACGACATGGAAGAAAGCGGTCAAATTCGACTCAACAAAGCCACCCGAGAATGGGTAATTTACGCACCCAGCCGACGCAAACGCCCGCAAGATTTTCAGCAACGAAGTCAAGAAAAACCAACCCTGGTGAATCGAGTCGCATCTTGTCCGTTTTGCGAGGACGGTCAGCATCAGTCCGAATTGATTCTTTTGGAGTTACTCGACCCCGATGGAAAAGGCTGGCAAACCCGAACGATTGTCAACAAGTTTCCCGCTTTAACTCCCGATAATAGTACCCAACGATCGGAGGCGGGAATTTATATGGCAATGGCTAGCTACGGTCAACATGAAGTGGTCATTGAAAGTCCCGACCACCACCAAACTATTGCCACCATGCCTCTAGCCCAAGTCGAGATTCTCATCGAAACTTACCACCAACGCTACATGACGTTGATGGAAGATCCCAATAATATGATGGCGATTATTTTTCGCAACCACGGTCGTGGTGGGGGGGCATCGTTACGACATCCTCATTCTCAAATTATTGCGACGGGATTTGTTCCCCGCAATCGCCGGATTCAAGAGGAAGAAGCTCAGCGCTACTTCGACCAATGGGGTCGGTGCGTCTACTGCGATATTCTAGAATTCGAACGGCACGAACGCAAGCGGGCGATCGAAGAAAATGATTCGTTTTTTGCTTTCGTTCCCTTTGCCGCAGAAGTCCCTTTTGAGATTTGGATTTTGCCCAAACAACATAAAGCAGACTTTGGCTGTATTTCCCCTCGGGAAAAGTCTGATTTTGCCTCGATTTTAAAAAATATGCTTCTGAAGCTATACGAAAAATTAAATGACCCGGATTACAATTGGGCGATCTACACGGCGGCTCGATATAAAGCAGAAGAACCGCAAGTTCATTGGTTTTGTCAAATTCGCCCTCGACTCACCACCCCTGCCGGATTTGAGATGGGTTCGGGTATTAGTATCAATCCTTCTCTGCCCGAAATTGATGCCGATTTTTTAAAGAGGTAGAAAAAGTCATTCTAAATTCTCTCGTCTATGGCGTTATTTAAAACAATAAAAATTCAGCTTGATTTTATTCACTAATTAATATTTTTTACTGACTTAGAGCAATTTTTGAATTTGTGAGGTACACCCAAATTCTATCTTCTATCTTCTATTCCCTATTCCCAGAATCTCTGTATCTCATGAGTATGAGAAGCGCTATCGTTTATTAAAAAATATAAAGAAATACAAAAAAGAAAGATGCCAACCTCAAAACTTATCCCTATTCATCAATATCATACCGTTCACCAAGACGGCTGGCGCTTCTTTTTTTCAACAAATTCAACGTTAGGACTGGGTTGGATTTACGATAAAATTGCATTCTTCGCCTTTGAAAAACCGCAACCGGGGATGATTCCCGTTCATCAATATCATACTTCCCACAGTTATGGATGGCGTTTTTTTCTCTCGACAAATCCAAATGTGGGAGCCGGTTGGATTCACGATAAGGTTGCTTTTTTTTCTTGGGAAACTCAGCAATCGGGAGCGATTCCCGTTTATCAATATCACACGGTTGGTCCTTATGGATGGCGCTTTTTTCTGACAACAAATTCAGATTTTGGGGCAGGCTGGATTTACGATAAGGTTGCTTTTTATGCCCACCAATACGATTTAAAGAATTGGATGGCATTGAGTCCTAAGATTCACGCAAAACCGCTCAAACAAATTTGCATTCCCACTTCTCACGATACCGCAACGTACAAACTCGGCGATCGTCTAACCATTCCTCCAACTCCCGACACGAAAGCCATTTTAGAACTGCTCGATCGCATTGAATTGCAACTCGCTCGCATCCGGGCAATTCAAAGTGTTATGAATCCGGCAACCTGGCTCAAAAATGAGGCGTTACCGGTCATTAAAGATCTTTCAGCAGCCACTCATAAAAGTATTAAAGAACAGTTAGAAGAAGGAATTCGCGGTTTCGATTGGCGAATTTATTACAACCGAGATGAGAAAGAATATTATTCCTATCACGGTTTAGAGGGAATTCAGATGACAGAAATTTTGGGAGAACTGCGCGAGTTTTTGAACTCGACCCAGGGTGAAATTGTTTATATTACAATGGGTCACTATCAAGGGTTCGATCGCGATCGATATCCCGAATTTGCCAATCTCGTCAAAACTGCACTGCAAGACTACGTTTACCGGCGAGAAATCGATGCTGATGGAACCATTCAAAATCATCCCTTCGATCGCACTTACCAGCAAATTATTACCCAAGATGGTTCCTCAAAATCCCGTGTCATTCTCGTTAATGCCACATCAGACGATTTAGTGTTTTGGCCGATCCAATACAGTCCTCCCGATAGCGGTCCCGAAAATGAGGTGCTTTACGGCTACTACACCCATACGACCGATAAAGATGAAATGTTAAAAATGCAGCGCTATCAGCTCGATATCGCCAGAGAAAAGGGGCTTCCTTTTGCCTTGTACGTGACCCTGACTCCGAGTTTTTCCGATGTTCTCGATCGCATTGTTTTGAGCTTAACTTCAGCACTCGATCGTTTCGCCGATTCTTTGATGTCTAACCCCTCGAAAATTCCGATCGCCATTGCCCTCAAAGCCGTTGTTGCCGGATTAAAAATTGCCGAAAATAAATTTCCCTGGTTTTCCCTCAAGGATTTAAGTGACATTGCTAACGAAGATTTGATTCCTCTTATTTTCGATCGGTTTGTGGATTCTTCTGCCGATCGAAATGAAATTTCACTTCTGTATTTAGATTTTTACGAGACAACTGAAGCCGTTTCTCTCGCAATTTCCTTGAGTAATGAAGAACCATTTCATGTCAG
This sequence comes from Zarconia navalis LEGE 11467, assembly GCF_015207075.1. GTDB lineage: Bacteria > Cyanobacteriota > Cyanobacteriia > Cyanobacteriales > Geitlerinemataceae > Zarconia > Zarconia navalis. The sequence continues at coordinate 15,892 of NZ_JADEXN010000006.1, read as the reverse complement.
ATAATTGGCTGTAAACGCACGAAAAAAGCAGCTCAGTTAAAGCTGCCCGAGTCAGATGCATGAGGTTCTCTTAGCATAGGGGGAACTATCGAGCGCATTGACTCGGTTACCGTTTTTGCAACCGTCCTTATTTCTAGCGCAATGTACGATAATGTGCGATCGACTATGGCGATCGCATCTACGGATTGGCAAATGTATTAATTTCACCGCCCCCAATATAACGACCGGGAATCGAAGTTTCCAAAGCCGAAGACGGTGGAACCGGTTGCTGTTGCTCGAATTGGTATTGAGATGAATAAGGGGAATTATTGGGAGCGTTGGTCTGATACGGGTCGGCGTAGGGAACGGTCGGTTGAGCCGTTGTACCGGAAAAATTATTGAAAGTTTCGTAGTTATAGCTTCCCGGTACGACGGGAGTGGCTGTGGGAAGGTTTCCAGTTCCCCCCGGATAAGCTGTAGCATTTGGCTGAGTCGGCGTTGGAAAAACTGATGAGGAACGCTTCAAATCTGTCAAATTCGAGCCGCTTCGGGTGGAGTAAGGAGATACTGGCACGCTTGTCTGTTGGGAAAATCCGGGTTGCACTCCAACCGGAAGAATCGGTTGAGTCTGCCCGGAGTTAATAAATTGTTGGTCCCATCGCTGGGCGACACTCGGCACTGCGGGAGGAGTATTTGGAGAAACGACCGCTGGGTTTTGGGGTTGAGTTGCCTCAAAAGAATCGGTAGAACCTGCCGTTGGGGAATTGGTACTGGCTTGTTCGAGAGCAGATTGTAGAACATTCGGTAATACCGGACTGGTATAGGGATTCGCGCGTTCGCTTTGTGAGTCCCCGGTATTGAGGGATGTCTCATCCGAATTCCAACTCTGTAAGGGGATATCGGCGATCGGATTCTGGGTTTGAGTCGTTGTTGACGGGTTTCCCACGGAAAAGCGTCCTAAGACATCTGCGGTATCTAATCCTTCTGCGGTAACGCGATCGAACAAACCTTGGGGTTCATCTCCGTTTGACTGGATATTTGGAATTGAGGTTGCAATGGGTTGTACTTGTTCTCGCAAGAGTTCTCTCAACACATCGGAACTTTCGATATCTGCAGCGATTTGACTCTCTTCGGGGGATAGAGTTTCGGCAAGTTCGGGGGATTCTGGAACGGATTCGCGATCGGTTGCCGCATTCTCTCGGTTTTTGAGAGCGTTGACGGACTGCCAGCCCAATACCAACATCAGCGAAACGCCCACCGTCGAGGCCCAAATACTCGGTTTGAATAAAGTGCGGAGTTTTGCTTTGAAGGAACGAATCGATGCCGGTGAATGTCGAAGTGACATGGGTTTAACCTGTGGCTAGTGATAGTATCGCAACGTTTGGAGGTTTGATGGGAATTGAGTGTAGCGTCAAGAGAAAGCGAATCGGACTGTGAGGGCGCGATCGGGTTTGCCGGTTTGGATGCGAGATGGGGAACTGACTTATAACGTTGACTTACACTCCATTTTATCTTATGTGCAATATTTAAGGACTTGCTCGAGCCGTACGATGCTACTGGCGCGCGGCGCGAACCAGTAGGAACGATCCCGCCGCCAACCCCGAAAAAGTGGGCAACCAGGCGGCCATCCATGGTGGTAAAACCCCGCTCAACCCCAGGGCATCGCCGATGGACATGAGTAGATAGTAGGTAAAAATCATCAAAACGCAGATTCCGAAACCCGTAGCTTTGCTCGTGCGTTGGGGTTTGGTTCCCAAAGCTGCACCCACGATCGCAAATGCCAGACAGGCAAATGGTAGTGCCAGTTTTTGTTGGATGCGAATTTCTAACTTGCGAATTTTCTTCTCGCGGCCGCTGAGTTTGAGTACTTCGAGGCGTTGTAAAGCTTGGACGAGATTCATTTCAATATAGTCGCGATCGCTCGTGACAAAATCCAGGGGATCTCGAGGCAGGGGTAATCGGTGGCGATCGAACTGGATGATATTCCGATAGGAACCGTCGGGGGCAATGATATAGATGACACCGTTGGCAAAATCCCAAATATTGTCGGTGGTATTCCAGGTTGCCGACTCTGCGAGGACCAGTTGGTTGAATCCGGGATTCGATCGATCCAAAATTGTCAGCCCCCGCATGGTTTCGCCATCAAATTCTTCGGCATAGAACAGTCGCACCAAAGTATTGACACGATCGCCATCTCGTTCGACTTTCTGAAACTGCGGGAAAATGATGTTGCGCTCGCTGAGGATCGTTTCTTTCCCTTTGAGGGCGCGATCGAGGAGAATAGTGGCTTGGTAATGGGCCGTTGGAACCACGATCTGATCCAGGGTAAAGGTAAGCCCCGTCACGATCGTCCCGGCAATGATGGCGGGCATCACCAGTCGGTAGAGGCTAACCCCACAACTGCGCAGGGCCGTGATTTCGTTATCGCTCGAAAGACGGCTGTAGCCCAGAAGCGCGGCCAGCAGCATCGACATCGGCAAGGATAAAGAAAGATAGTAAGGGAGTTGGAGGAAAAAAACTTGCAGGGCGATGGTGAGGGAAATATCGGCATCTGTGAGTTCCCGCACCAACTCGAAGAGAATCCCGATGGCGACCCCAATCGATGAAAAAGCCCCCACCCCGAAGAAAAAGGGGCCGATCAGCTCGCTGACGATGTAACGATCCATTACGGAAATTCTGGGCATCAAGGAGGCGATCGGATTGGGGACTGGGGACGCGCCGATTTTCATATTTGGGTATTTGTACCGGAGTAAGAGCGGATTCCCACTATTTTAAGGGAGTTCGATTTCCTCGATCGGATTCTCGAAAGTTGCGGGTTCTCCTTCCATCGCCGACATTTCGTCTATTTCTTCCACAATGTCTCGATCGAGTTGAGTAGTCGTCGGTTCGATGATTTGGGATTCTTCTTCGAGTTCTAAGAATACCGGCACATCCAACCCTCGGGGAATCGTCGGATACAAACCCAAATCGGGAAGTTCGATTTCGATGGTTTCGATATCTTCCATTTGTTCTTCCCCAGTTGGCTCGATTTTTTCGATGTCATCCATTAGAGTGAGTTCCTCTTCGGGGAAAGTTCCCGCGTCTAGAGGTTCTTCATCAAGGATTTCGGATGCCGACTCATTGAGGATTTCAGGTAAAGTTTCAACTTCTATCGGTTCCTCGTCGAGGATTTCGGGTAAAGTTTCGACTTCTATCGGTTCCTCGTCGAGGATTTCGGGTAAAGTTTCGACTTCTATCGGTTCCTCGTCGAGGATTTCGGGAAAGGTTTCGACTTCTATCGGTTCCTCGTCGAGGGTGTCGGGTACTGATTCTTCGAGGACTTCGGGTAAAGTTTCCGCTTCTACTGGTTCCTCATCGAGGGGTTCGGGTGCTGATTCTTCGAGGATTTCGGATTCGGATTCTTCCGGCAGTAATTCCTCCTCAGGCTTGGACTCATCTACATATACATAGTTAGGATCGACAATACCTCGTACTTCAGACGCGGAAAGCTCTCCGCGAACGAGCTTCGAGAGAGCATCTTCACCCCCCGGTTCGTAGACGATCGTCCGTACGGTATTGTTGAAGGTATTTTTAACCGGATTGCCAAACTCGTCGAGAAATTCGAGTTGTACCCAATGCTTCCCCGGCGCGAACCCCTGGATATAAATAGGCTGCCAGCGATCGGTCGAGAAACTTTTTCCATCGATCGTCCAGCGAATCTGCCAATCGACGATCTCATCTTCGGTCGATTCTCGGGCAATTAAGTGAAGGGGAGCATTCGTTAAGTAGTAGTCGAGCATAATCGGCTCGGCTCCGTAATTGCCTTGCGGACGCGAGTAGGTTAGCAAAGGCAAGGTGGGATCGGGACGATTGTCGTCGGTTTGAGTATAAATGTGAAATGTGGTTTGGGCGTAAGCACCGTCATTTTTGAAACTTTCGTGCCAGGGAAGCGAAGCAAACACTCTGAGGGTATGAGTTCCCGGAGATATATCTTCGAGAACCAACGGTTCGCTCGGATCGTAAATAGCAATGTAGGGTCGATCGTCGAGAATCACGTTTAGGTAGGGCCCCAAGCCGAATCGATCGTCTTTGAAGGTTGGTAAATCCCGGACTTGGAGCTGCACCGTAACGGTTTCATCCTCTAAGACGGTATCGGGTTCGGGAGAAGTAATAGAGACTTGCGGTCGATAGAAGTCTAAGTCGCGGCGTAATTCTTGGAGCGTTGCAGGTGGAGAGACTTCGACAATTTCGGGTTTGGGTGGCTCGATGGAGGATGCTCCCCCGGTGGAACCACCTGCCGTGCCATCGCTACATCCGATGGCGCTTGAAGAGATCGCAACGACCGCTAGAAATACGAGTAATGTCCGGATCGTGTGCCACGGCCAATTCTTTCTCGACACGCTTTCTTTATACTCCTTAGATTCCGAATCTTGTCATTGGGGAATGGCGGGGTTCGGATCTTGCCACTTCGACGCTGGGTGCGGAAGAGAAGCCATCGAGCTTGTCCGCACTTCGCACTCCGACAATTGTTTGATGCCAGAACCGCTTATGTCACTATATCGGAAAAGCTAAGCTTCCCCGTGAAGGGTCACAGATCGACACCATGAATAGGGCGATCGTTATTATCTCAATAGAAGTGTCGCTATTAATTGAACGTATCAAAATATTTAATTTAATGACGTTTTTAACTTTTGTAAACTAAGTTTAACTTTATGCAACATCCCCAAGATTTGACTTGACTTTTCCAGTTAGATCGGCAGGATATTTCTTTAATTCAGTTCTCAATTTTTTTGATTGAATTCTGGTAAGGTAAGCCCTATAATGACAGACGTGCGCTTTAAACGCGAGATTCATAAGGCTTCGAGTCCGACTCTCGCATAAGTTGGGATTCGCAAGAAACATTTCCTCTCTAAGGCAAAATTTGCCGACAACAAAATAAAAGATAAAAAGTGATTACGTGGAAGTAACTCAATTAGGAGTTTACAAAACTTGCTACCCATCACTTCGCTGAGAGGAAAATCATTGCTGTGAAGATTGCGTTTAAGTGTTGTTCAATTCCTCATTTCATATTCAGAGAGAGAGGAGAAACTCAATGACGATTAGTCCTCCAGAGCGGGAGGCAAAAGCGAAAGTCAGTGTCGATACCGATCCGGTGCCTACTTCATTTGAAAAATGGGGAAAGCCAGGTCACTTCGATCGCACTTTAGCTCGAGGTCCCAAGACCACAACTTGGATTTGGAACCTCCATGCTGACGCTCACGATTTCGATAGTCAAACTAGTGACCTGCAAGATATTTCGCGCAAAATTTTTAGCGCTCACTTCGGTCACTTAGCTGTTATTTTCATTTGGTTGAGCGGTGCTTATTTCCATGGCGCCCGCTTCTCTAATTACGAAGCTTGGCTGAGCAACCCGACGGGTATCAAGCCAAGCGCCCAAGTTGTGTGGCCCATTGTCGGTCAAGAGATCTTAAACGGCGATGTCGGTGGCGGTTTCCACGGCATCCAGATTACCTCAGGGCTGTTCCAGCTCTGGCGGGCTTCTGGCTTCACCAACGAGTTTCAGCTCTACTGCACTGCCATCGGTGCATTGGTGATGGCTGGTTTGATGCTGTTTGCCGGCTGGTTCCACTACCACAAAAAAGCTCCAACCTTAGATTGGTTCCAGAACGTGGAATCGATGATGAACCACCACCTCGCCGGTTTACTCGGCTGCGGTTCTTTGGGTTGGGCGGGACACCAGATTCACGTGTCTTTGCCGGTCAACAAATTGCTCGATGCTGGGGTAGCACCGAAAGATATTCCCCTACCTCACGAGTTCATCTTGGATTCGAGCAAGATGACCGAGTTGTACCCGAGTTTTGCTGAGGGTCTCAAGCCGTTCTTTACCCTGAACTGGGGAGTTTATTCAGACTTCCTGACCTTCAAGGGTGGCTTGAATCCTCAAACCGGTGGATTGTGGCTCTCAGATACCGCTCACCATCACCTGGCGCTTGCAGTGCTGCTGATCGTGGCCGGTCACTTCTACCGCACCAACTGGGGTATCGGTCACAGCTTCAAGGAAGTTCTAGAAGCCCACAAGGGTCCCTTCACTGGCGAAGGCCACAAGGGAATGTACGAAATCTTCACGAACTCCTGGCACTGCCAGTTGTCCTGGAACTTAGCGTGGATGGGTTCGCTGTCGATTCTTGTCGCCCATCACATGTATGCGATGCCTCCGTATCCGTACATCGCGACAGATTATCCCACCCAGTTGTCTCTATTTACCCACCATATGTGGATTGGAGGCTTCTTGATCGTGGGTGCGGCCGCTCACGCTGCCATCTTCATGGTTCGGGATTACGATCCCGCCCAGCATGTGAATAACCTGCTCGATCGAGTGCTCCGCCATCGGGATGCGATTATCTCGCACCTGAACTGGGTTTGCATTTGGTTGGGCTTCCATAGCTTTGGGTTGTACATCCACAACGACACCATGCGTGCGTTCGGTCGTCCCCAAGATATGTTCTCCGATACTGGCATTCAGTTGCAGCCGATCTTTGCCCAGTGGGTACAAAATATTCACGCGGCAGCTGCCGGTGCGACGGCTCCCAATGCCTTAGCAAGCGTCAGTCCTGCATTCGGTGGCGATGTCGTCGCCGTCGGTGGCAAAGTCGCCATGATGCCCATTACTTTGGGAACGGCTGACTTTATGGTGCATCACATTCATGCGTTCACCATTCACGTCACCGTCCTGATTCTGCTCAAGGGCGTTCTCTTTGCCCGGAGTTCTCGTTTAGTTCCCGACAAGGGTCAAATCGGTTTCCGATTCCCTTGCGACGGTCCCGGACGAGGTGGTACTTGCCAAGTTTCAGGTTGGGATCACGTTTTCCTCGGCCTGTTCTGGATGTACAATTGCATCTCCGTGGTGATTTTCCACTTTAGCTGGAAGATGCAATCCGATGTTTGGGGTTCTGTTTCCTCCGATGGTACGGTTTCCCACATCGCCAACGGCAATTTCGCTCAAAGTGCAATTTGTATTAATGGCTGGTTGCGCGACTTCCTGTGGGCGCAAGCCTCTCAGGTGATCACATCCTACGGTTCGGCTCTGTCGGCCTATGGTTTGATGTTCCTCGCCGGTCACTTCGTGTTTGCTTTTAGCCTCATGTTCCTCTTTAGCGGTCGCGGCTACTGGCAAGAACTGATTGAGTCCATCGTCTGGGCTCACAACAAGCTGAAGGTTGCCCCCGCAATTCAGCCTCGCGCCTTGAGTATCATTCAAGGTCGTGCAGTTGGTGTTGCTCACTACCTCCTCGGAGGAATCGTGACCACTTGGGCATTCTTCCTGGCACGGATCATTTCAGTCGGATGATAGCGAGGAGGAACTAGTAGAAACTTATGGCAACTAAATTCCCAAAATTTAGCCAGGATTTGGCTCAAGACCCGACCACTCGTCGGATCTGGTATGGGATTGCAACAGCCCACGACTTTGAAAGCCATGATGGCATGACCGAAGAAAATCTTTATCAAAAGATTTTCGCTTCTCACTTCGGTCACCTAGCCATTATCTTCTTGTGGACTTCAGGCAATCTATTCCACGTCGCCTGGCAAGGAAACTTCGAGCAGTGGATTCAAGATCCGCTCAACGTCCGTCCCATCGCCCACGCGATTTGGGACCCCCAGTTCGGGCAAGGCGCAGTTGATGCGTTTACCCAAGCTGGAGCTGCGAACCCCGTAGATATTTGTTACTCCGGTGTCTATCACTGGTGGTACACCATCGGCATGAGAAGTAACGGCGACCTATACCAAGGCGCGATCTTCTTGCTGCTGCTGTCCTCGGTGTTCCTATTTGCGGGTTGGCTGCACTTGCAACCCAAGTACCGTCCGAGCTTGGCTTGGTTCAAAAATGCGGAGTCCCGCATGAACCACCACCTTGCTGGCTTGTTTGGAGTTAGCTCCCTTGCCTGGACCGGTCACTTAGTTCACGTCGCCATTCCCGAGTCTCGGGGTCAGCACGTCGGTTGGGATAACTTCCTAAGCACGATGCCTCACCCGGCTGGTTTAGCGCCGTTCTTTACGGGCAACTGGGCTGCTTACGCCCAGAATCCCGATACGGCAAGCCATGTATTTGGCACGTCGGAAGGAGCCGGGACTGCGATTCTCACCTTCTTAGGTGGTTTCCATCCCCAAACTGAGTCCTTGTGGCTTACGGACATGGCGCACCACCATTTGGCGATCGCCGTCCTCTTCATCGTTGCTGGTCACATGTACCGTACCAACTGGGGTATCGGTCACAGCATGAAGGAAATCATGGAAGCTCACCGTCCGCCTTCTGGTATGCTCGGTGACGCTCACAAGGGAATGTACGACACGTACAACAATTCCTTGCACTTCCAGTTGGGATGGCACTTGGCTGCTTTGGGTGTGGTCACCTCTTTGGTGGCACAGCACATGTACTCCATGCCGCCCTATGCCTTCATTGCCAAGGACTACACCACCATGGCAGCGCTCTATACCCACCACCAGTACATTGCTGGGTTCATCATGTTGGGTGCGTTCGCTCACGGTGGAATCTTCTTGGTTCGCGACTACGATCCAGATGCCAACAAGAACAATGTTCTCTCGCGGGTTCTAGATCACAAAGAAGCGATTATCTCCCACTTGAGCTGGGTCTCCTTGTTCTTGGGATTCCATACCTTAGGCTTGTACGTCCATAACGATGTGGTTGTTGCCTTTGGTACCCCTGAAAAGCAAATCCTGATCGAACCGGTGTTCGCTCAGTGGATTCAAGCCGCTCACGGTAAGGCTCTTTATGCCTTCGATGTCTTGCTATCCAACCCGGATAGTATCGCCACCACCGCTTGGCCTAATAACGGAAACGTTTGGCTGCCGGGTTGGCTCGATGCAATTAACAGTGGTTCGAACTCTTTGTTCCTGACCATCGGGCCTGGCGACTTCTTGGTTCACCACGCGATCGCTCTGGGTCTTCACACCACCACCTTGATTTTGGTCAAAGGTGCGTTGGATGCTCGCGGTTCAAAGCTGATGCCGGACAAAAAAGACTTCGGTTACAGCTTCCCCTGTGACGGTCCCGGTCGGGGCGGTACTTGCGACATCTCTGCTTGGGATTCTGTCTACCTGGGAGCCTTCTGGATGCTCAACACCCTTGGGTGGTTGACGTTCTACTGGCACTGGAAGCACCTGGCCGTGTGGCAAGGCAACGTGGCTCAATTCAATGAGTCTTCAACTCACTTGATGGGTTGGTTCCGAGATTACCTATGGCTGAACTCCGCCCAGCTTATTAACGGTTACAACCCTTATGGGGTCAATAACCTATCGGTTTGGGCTTGGATGTTCTTGGCCGCTCACTTAGTTTGGGCAACCAGCTTCATGTTCCTCATCTCTTGGCGGGGTTACTGGCAAGAGCTGATCGAAACGCTGGTTTGGGCGCACGAGCGTACGCCTCTTGCGAATCTGGTTCGCTGGAAGGATAAGCCCGTGGCATTGTCCATCGTCCAAGCTCGTTTGGTGGGTCTGACTCACTTTGCAGCGGGTTACGTCTTCACCTACGCAGCGTTCTTAATTGCTTCGACGGCTGGTAAGTTTGGTTAACAACTTCCACTTGTCGGTTTAATTCGCTGAATTAATTGAAAACCCCCAGTCTAGGAACTGGGGGTTTTTTGTATTTGTAAAGAATTCAGCTTAGCTGAAAACCAAATCAGTTAGAAAAACAAAGCGTTAAGCTTCACTCTCGATATGGATAAATAGAAGACCCATTATAACAACAGGCATTAGCCAGCAGGTTACGGGAATCATAATCCAGGGGAGAAAAGATGCTGCGTAGTCACCGGTCATTTGAAAAACGCTCCTAAACTTAGTGTTTCACGGATTGAATGAAATGCGTCAGTTAAATCTAGTTAACTGAACCTCGGAAGATGGAATCGACGACCTCAAAATTTTGCAGCAGGAAGAAAGCAACGAAGGCTCCCCCCATACCGCCAACAAAGAAGCCAGCTGTTAACTGACTCCAGCCATCAGCTGTTTTGAGGGGATCGTCTCCCTGTGCAGCATCTCCTTGGAAGGAAACAATTCCGTACACGGACAAACAGACAGTGGCCAATAGCAGCAATGCAAGCCCGGAAATCAATCCACCCAACGCAGCCACTTCCGAATCCCGTAAAGGACCGAGTACCGTCCAGGGACCGATGATGAAATAACCGTGGGCCATGCCAATTTCTAATCCCCGCAAAATGGGAGATAGACCTTTACGATATGCAGGTAGATTGCCAATGAAAGCACGGGTAAATGCCGAATCGCTGATTGGGGTTGATAGATGACCGACTAATGGATCGCCATTATAGGGCTGCACCATTTCTGTGTTTCTCGGATCGCTCATACGTGTATTTCCTCTCTTTAACAATTCTCGATCGAGACCTTAAGCTAATATTTTAGGCAAGTTGGGGTAGCTGAGTCTCAGAATTCGGGAGGAACTTTAGAAAAGTTCACTCATTTTAGGTTGCTCGATCCCGATTCTAGAGCTAGCAAACTCCTCTTTTTCTAGCCATTTTCGATCGCCAGGTCTATCCCCTGACGAACATCTAGGTGTTGGGAGATAAAAATCTATCCGATCGATCGGTCAAAAAAAGATTACAAAACTTTGCAAAGCTAGATTAAAATATGTCGATAAGTGCTATGCAGAAGTCTAGAGATTTGCTAGTGTAGCTAATTCTAGCGTTAATAAAAACGCGCTCGTCAATTAAAAGTCCAGTAAAAGTCCAGAGAAATTTTCATCAGGCGCGCGATCGCCCCTGGTAAAGACGAGTTAAGTACGAGTTCCAATGATTCGCGTTCTTTCTCGCTTCTGGAAGCATCGTTCTTCCTGTTTCGGGCACGTCTATCGATTGGGTCTTATTAAAGCTACACTAGTCAAAATGCGAACTAGCTCGAGGATTGAATCTCCAAGCGAGTCAAAAACGATAATCTGTATCGAGTCTCTGGTCTCTGCACGGTTAGGGGATTTTGGAAAGGCAGACGGCTAAAAGATCGTACCTGTGCGCTCGGGTCGTGCAGGGTCAATATCGCAAACTAGAATTTAATAATTTCAGAAGGTGAATGCGTTATGGCATCGACAAAGTATTCTCGATTAATTCGATTCTTAGAAGACGATCTCGCACTACCCGCTGACTCTCTAGCGGTAGCCATGCGCCACCGCGAGCAAGATCCCGGCCCGTTACCCATGATTCTTTGGAAGTACGGTTTCATTACCATCGAACAGTTAGACCGAATTTACGAATGGCTCGAAACGGCATGATGATACTTACGCGCTGATGTTGTGCTTATTTCTCAAGATCGAGATGATATCGAATCAACGTGAATCTGACCTAAAATGGCTCTGAGTCGATCGTAATCATCTCTGAGTAAGAGGCTGAGAGTTCGTCCTGCTTTAACCAACCAATCCCGATCGGCCCCTCGAAGTTGATAGACTTCTCGAATCACCGCAGCGATGAGGGCATCAACGGGTGCGCCCATCATCTGTACCAAAGTTCTTAAAAAATCGAGCTGTTCGCTAAAGCCAATCGCTTCTTCAGGCATACAGTAATAAACAGCCTGATGAATTTGGGGCGGACGGGGTGGGATGTATTGATACACAACACCAGTACTCGGGCCCAGATCGCTGGACTGTGCTGTGGATGATGAGACGAAACCGATAATAGCCGCCCGGAACTCAGTTTTAAGCATGGCAAAAATCTGCGGTTGCTGCTCTCGCAAGTCATCGAGAGACAGACCCAAAGCTCGTGCCCGGTGGACAGAATCGATCGGGCTAGTGGTTGCATGGTAAACCACGGCGTAGACATGATTGCCCGATTCTTCATCCATGGCTTTGACCCAACTACCAAAGGGCGGCATTGCGGGAAACGTCAGATCTTCAGGTTCTAAACATTGAGCCAGAAATTCCGTTGTCGATGTTTCGATAACTTCAGCGAGGTGGTTGGGGTGTCGCTCACTGGCAGAAAATTGGGATAGCGGAAGACGCATAGCAGTTGAGAAGGGATGGGGAAATGGGGAGATAAGAGAAACCATTGACCGGGTCGAACCCACACTTTATCTTGACAGATTGTTATTCACTCCCACCGTTCGAGAAATACTTGGGGAGAATCCTAGGTATTTGTTTCGCTCTTGACAGACATCCTCGCGTTCTCCCCCACCACATCTCTTTTTAGCTTTACTCCTTACCCATATTCCTATTTTCTGTTCCCTGCCGCTAAAACAAGGGAGTCTAAATATTGAGTGTTATTTTTTCGGGCGTCCGGCTTTGGCATCGACGAGTGCCAACTCAGACAATCGAAAGGTAACGGAGTGATCCCAGTTGCCCCCTTCAAACAGCACCGAAGCTTTCCCATCGCTCACTCGTTGCACGAGTCCTTGGAATTGATAGTAAATATCGTTGGTGTTGGTCACGCGAACCGCAGAACCGGGTAGAATCATCGTTTTTGTGAAGAATTATCTTTCTATCTAATAGCTTACCGCTAGTCGAGTGAGTTGAAAGCCCTCGTTAAAATGCAAGGGGTGCAAAGGACGTATCGGGCGAATCGCTTCGCCAGGCGATCTCGCTTAATTGTAACGAATCATCCAAGCTTGACATAAGATCCTTTTTAAGACCAGATATTGCATCATATGTCAAGGGTTTTCGATGAATTTATCCGCACGATCTTCTCGATCTCCGAACAGGGGGAGAGACAGCGTTTTCCGGATGGAATATCGTGGTTCCTGAATGGGTGAAATATACACAGTTGAATCGATCTTCGTCCGCCTGGGCTATTGGGAACGAATACGCAGCTTGTGACGGACGATCGCCCGCAACCGATTCGTGACAGAATATCGATTTGTAAAAGACTCTCAAAAATGGAACATCAATGTTGGGAAAACTCAAATTGCCAATTGATAGAACGAGCCTTTTTTCCGGCTTCTCGATCGCCTCAATTGTCTTGGGATTAACGATCGCCCCATCGATTTCTGCCGAAACAGCATCGACTCCCAAACCGAAAAGTTTTCTCGAATGGTGTGTCGATCGCGCCAATCTTTCCCCCGAAACCCAACAGACGATCGACGTTATATTTCAAAAATTTGAAACCGATGATTGCGATCGAGCAAATTCCATCTTAGCTGAAATAACCGAACTAAATCTCAGCGCTCGATCCCTCTCCGATATTCGGCCCCTCGCCTCGCTTACCCACCTCAAACGCTTAGATCTGAGCAACAATCAAATTGAAGATATTACCCCGATTGAGAATTTAACGAACCTCACCCATCTCCTCCTCGCCAACAATCAGATCGAAGATATTACGCCAATCTCCGCTCCAAATTCGATCAAGCTGAATTTAGATAACAATCAAGTCTCCGACCTGACTCCCCTCAATACTCTCACCGAACTTAAAACACTTTTTTTAAATCACAATCAAGTCTCCGATCTAACCCCTTTGAACGCTTTGGTGAAGATGACGACCCTCTTCATGAATGATAATCACATCTCCAGCCTTCAACCGTTAAATTCAATGGTCGAACTGCGGACTCTTTCGTTGATGAATAATCGCATTCAAGAAATTGCACCCTTGGCTTCCATGACGCAAATGTACGAACTTCACCTCGATGAAAACGAAATATCCGATCTGAATCCCCTCAGTTCGATGGCGATTCTCAACGAACTGTATCTCAATGGCAATGAAATCCGCGATATTCGCCCCCTTGCCAGCTTACAAACCGTGACCGAGCTATATATTAGAGACAATCAAATTGAAGACCTCACTCCACTCCCAGAAATGCTCAAATTGAATTGGGCAGATTTTAAAAATAATCAAATTGAAGACCTCGAACCCATTAGCCCGATCGAGACTTTAGTTGGGATCGTTCTTGCGGGTAACCCCGTTGCCACCGATAGAGAAAATCCCACCTGCCCGATCGTTCCCGAATCCGTCTGCCGCTTTCAAGAGTGAGTCATTCCGATCGTTCCAGATTCCGATCGAGCGCGATTTCGCTCACTGTCGTGAGAAAATTGACTTTTTTCTATAGCAATTCTCGCACCTTGTGAGGTGTACCCAAATTCCATTTCCTATTCCCCGTTCCCCGTTCCTGGCCACTGAGCCTGTCGAAGTGCCCGTTCCCTAAATCCAGAAATTTTAGAGATAGATGTTTCGATGTTTCTGTCATCTCCAACTCGATTTAAGCCGATCGCGCCGATGCTTGGTTTAAGCCGATCGCGCCGATGCTTGGTAGGATATCTACTTAGTGTTTGTGCTTGATGTTTGTATTTGATATTTGAGTGCCAAGCACCAGTCATTCGTTGGTTGCCGTAGTCGAGGAGAATATCAGGTGAAACTGGTAATTTTAGGAGGTCCCGGAGCGGGAAAAGGAACTCAGGGCAAGCAACTGTGCAGCCATCTAAACATTCCTTGGATTTCCACCGGAGAAATTTTTCGAGGGGCGATCGCCGCCCAAACGAACCTGGGTCTTCAGTCTGCGCCTTTTGTGGAAAAAGGGGAACTCGTACCCGATACGATCGCCATCGAATTGATTCGAGAGCGTCTCACCCAACCCGACGCCCAATCGGGATGGCTTCTCGATGGCTATCCCCGCACGGCATTTCAAGCCGAAGAACTGGACTTTTTGCTCGACGATTTGGGTCAACGCCTCGATTGGGCCATTTGGATCGATGTTCCTGTATCCGTATTAATGAGTCGATCTCTAGAGCGATCGCGCGCCGACGATCGACCCGAAATCGTTCGGCGACGGATAGACCTGTTCCACCAACGCACCATCCCGATTACAGAATATTACGAACCCCGGCAAAGGCTCCTGAGAATCGATGGCGATCGACCGCCAGAATCGATCGCTCGAGGACTTCTTGAAACCTTGGGATGTTAACCGTTCACCACTGGGAAATTAAATGTCTTGGCAACGTCCTGACGGTCGCAAACCCGACCAACTTCGTCCCATTAGTTTCGAGCGAGATTTTACCCGCTTCGCCACCAGCTCCGTCCTGGCTCGCTGCGGCGATACTCAAGTGCTGTGTACGGTTACGATCCAACCGGGAGTGCCGAAATTCCTGCAAAATAGCGGCCGAGGCTGGCTGAGTGCAGAATATCGGATGTTGCCCGGAGCCACGCCACAGCGCCAATCGAGAGAGTTAATGAAATTATCCGGTCGAACTCAAGAAATTCAGCTGCTGATCGGACGTAGTTTACGAGCCTCTCTCGACCTTGAAGCCCTCCCAGAGCGGACGATTCTCGTGGATGCAGACGTTCTGCAAGCCGATGCGGGAACCCGAACCACATCGATTACCGGTGGATTTGTCGCCCTCGCCACGGCACTCGATAAATTAGTGGAACGAGGGGAGTTAGAGCGATCGCCCATTCGCCACCCCGTCGCCGCCGTTTCCGTTGGATTATTGGATGGAAAACCTTTCCTAGACCTCAAATACGAAGAAGATGTGGCCGCCGAGGTGGATTTTAATGTGGTGATGACCGCAGACTTAGAGTTCGTCGAAGTGCAGGGAACCGCAGAAGGAAAAACATACAACCGATTGCAGCTCGACGGATTGCTCGATCTCGCGAGTCGGGGAATTGAGGAATTACTCGTCGCCCAACGTCGTGCCATCGAATCGTGAATTTCGGCGATCGCTCACTTCCGATAGAATAGGAACAGACAACTTTACAAATCTTGAGACAATCTCTCAGGTTTCCCATTGAGTATGGCCTTTTTTCGTCAATTTGTAGCTCCGGCGTTAATTGTTTTAGTCTTTCTTGTGGCTTTAGTCGCGACGAGCGCTCGCATTTTTCTCCCAGAAGGGTTGAGTGCCCCCGCACCGGTGGAAGAGTTTGCCTCCCCGGAAAAAGCCGCCCTCAGTTCGAGTCTTCAACCTAGAACTGAGGGTGCTTTGGCGGTCTCGAGCGCAGTTACCAAT
>NZ_JADEXN010000216.1 GCF_015207075.1 Zarconia navalis LEGE 11467 | reverse complement strand
TATTGGTGATTGACGATCTCGATCCGGTGATGCGATCGATGATGAAACTCGCCGGAGGCAGCGGTAAATACGGACATGAAATAAGCTTAGAAGAGTTCGTTAAACAATCGAATCGCTATCAAGAATTAGACCTCGATAGTCTCAATCAAATATATAAATTATTGCTCTACAACGGCGCTCAAGGCTCGATACTCTCCCACCCATTTCCTGTCGATCGCATCTCGTATCTGCAACAGTGGTGGCAGTCGGCAGAATACCGGCAAATTCGTACCGGGAACTATCAACGCGAAGGCGATGGGGGTAGCGTGGAAGTGAGCGCGGCCCAAGCCGAACAAGCGGAATCTTTACGACGGCAAATTGACCAACTGCAACAAGAAATCGATCGCGCAAAGCAGCGGAAATCGTCGAGTTGAAAGCTGTTGTCGTGCGAGCGAATCATGACTCAGCAATTCGATCTAATTTTTTGGGTCGAGTAGATTTTCGTGATGCTTTAGAGACAACAGATACGATCGAGAATGTCGATCTTCAAGATTCTGGTAAAAAAAGCGATATTTTTAGAAGTTTATTCTTGATAATGGAATCATGAAATTATAATTTTTTTTAATCGATTAAAACGAAAGTGTCTAAATCAAAAGCCTTACAAAGGTTCGATCGAGTCTGTCAGCCCCTTAACGAATGATTGAAAGATCGAGATTACCGAGTCGAAAATCGGTTGACGGTAGCAGATGTTGTGACGGGAGGAGTATTGCTGTGGGTCTTAAAATTGGGCATGATGAAAGAACCCAGCCTCGCTAAAAATAATATAACTCGGTTAATGGAGCGGACTGCTTTCGATTGAGCTGATGAGAATGAGAACTCAATCGTGGAGTAGAGGGGCAGACACTCTCAAGAGCGACTCCCCTTCTGCTTGCGAGCCAATGGAGATCGCTGCGTTAGAATCTGTTTGAGAACGCGAGAGAGCTTTTCGGAGTCCTCCAAGTCAACCGCTTGCAGAAGACCCGACTCTACTAATGCCGGGGCGCGATCGTCTGCGATCTTCCCATTTAATGCAGCAGCCAAAATATCCGCCGTCCGTCCGCTGCCAGCGACAATCACCACCGGTTGTTTGACTGCCACGCTTTCGGCAACATCCACCCAGGTAATTTGTCCCCCATTAATTAACACGGTGACTGCGCCAGAACTACCGGAGAGGATACTCGATATCGCTGCCATCCAGGGAGATTCATCCCCCCAGTGGGAACCCGGAATCAGACGAAAGTGGGTGTGATGGGGTTCTAGGGGACAGGCATCTTTTGCCGGAGGAGCCTGGTTCGGTAAGGTTGCCAAACCCACGGAGGTAACGCCGATGAGGGGAAAGGTTGCTCCAATTTGCTGGCGGGCCCGTCCCATCATTTGCATCACCCCTGCATCAGTTCCGCCATCGACGACACAGGCATTGAGAGACTCAGCCAGAGGAGCCAGAACGTCGAGAAAGAGCGATAGCAACCGCTCCCGAGCCTCATCGCTCAGGAGACTGGCTCCCCCCACCACCACCAGAACCGGACGGGGGCTTTTGAGTCCCAAAGATTCTAGGGCGGTATTTAGGTCTGTATTGGCTTGGGGATAGAGGGCGGTTGCTGTGGGGCCAGATTCAAATTCGATCGAAACAGGGTGTTGCATGGAAAACAGGCGGCTCTAGATGGTGAAAATTGCGAGGGTGATGTCAAGACAACACAGAAAGCAAGCGCATCAAAACAACACACGAACAAATGCGTATACTTTTATCCAGTTATATCCAGTTATATCCGGAGATTTGTCTGGCTTAATCAATTCTCAATCTCGGGGCAGAGGATGGAATCGCTTTCTTCGACATTGGAGTTGTAAGTTAGGTAATCCGCCACCCAATCGCAAGCATCTTCCATCAGTCGAGCGAGCCGTAAATCCTCTAAATTCCACAGAATGACAGTTCCATTGCGGGCACCAGAAGCAAGAATCTTACCGTTGGGACTCCATGCCACGCTATACACCCGTCCGCTATCACCCCGCCAAATGTTGCGTGGCTCACCATTGTCAGCATCCCAAAGCCTCACGGTTCCGTCATCGCTAGCTGAAGCGACGATCTTACTATCCGGGCTAAAACTGACGCTCCTCACTCTATTATCGTGCCCTTCTAGGGTGTACAGTTCCGTTCCCTCGCGACTCCAGAGTTTTACCGTTCCATCCATACTCGCGGTGGCAATTCGCCAACCGTTCGGGCTGAAGCTGATGCTATGGACTTCTTGCTGATGCCCTTCAAGGGTGCCAAGTCGCTCGCCGTTCGCACTCCACAGCGTGACTGCGGTTTTGTCCTCGCTGCTGACAGCGATCTTCTGAGAGTCAGGACTCCAGGCAACGCTCAAAACCTGTATGTCACTCCCTCCATCTTCATCCACTTTAAAGTTGCCAAGTCGATCGCCCTCTCGATTCAAGAGTGTTACGCTATTGTCCTGGTTGCCGACGGCGATTTTCTTACCGTTGGGACTGAAACTGACGGTATTGACCCCATCATCGTGGGGAATTTCTCTAAGAAGTTCGCCCTCGCGGCTCCAAAGCCGGATAGTACGACCTTTCCCGGCGGTGGCGAGGGTCTGACCGTCGCGACTGAAGCTGACGCTACTAACCCAACCGGGATGGGGAAGGGTTCGATCTAGGAGCCATTCACCTTCACCCTCGCGACTCCAAATTTTTACAGTTCCATCCTCACTAGCCGTCGCCACGCTCTTGCCATCGGGGCTAAAACTGATGCTTTTGACGGCTTTGCGACCTTCCCCAAGATGCTGAAGTATTTGAGTCTCAATTGGATTCTCGAAAGACCAAAGTTTCACGGTTTTGTCCGTACTGGCTGAAGCAATCGTCAGACCATCGGGACTGAAACTGACGCTATTCACATCCAGCTTATGTCCTTTGAGAGTTCGTTGCCGCACCCCGGTTTTTCGATCCCAGAGTTTGACAGTGCCATCCCGACTTGCAGAGGCAATCGTTTCACTGTCGGGGCTAAACGCAACGCTCTTAACAGCCTTATCATGTCTTTGAATGGTGCGTTGCCGGACACCGGTTTGCGCATCCCAGAGAATCAATTTTCGATCGTCTCCACCCGAAGCAATCGTCTTGCCATCGGGGCTGAAGCGGACTGAATGAATCGGCTGGTCGTGACCCTCCTCGAGAGTCTTGAGTTTTTTGCCCTCCCGACTCCAGAGGGTAATGATGGGAGGGTCGTAAATGGTCGAAGCAATCGTCTGACCGTCGGGACTCCACGCGACGCTACTGACTCCATCTTCATGCTCGAGAGTGTTGAGGAGTTCACCCTGGAGGTTCCAGAGTTTGACCGTTCCATCTTGACTCGAACTGGCAATGATTTGACCGTCGGGACTGAAACTCACGCCGTATATTGTGTCACCGTGTCCGCCAATTGTGCCGAGTGCTTTCCCTTCGCGACTCCAGAGTCGAATCGTGTTGTCCCAGCTCCCACTCACAATTGTCTTGCCGTCTGGGCTAAAACTGATACTGGTGACAGTACCCTCGTGCCCCTCTAGAGTTTGGAGCAACTCACCCTTACAATCCCAGAGTTTAATCGTGTTATCACTACTGGCTGTGGCAATGATTCGATCTTCGAGACGCTCGTCAGGACTAAAACTGACGCTATTGACAGAATCCCGATGTTCGCTCAAGCGATTTTTTTCTTGGAATCCCGATCGATACACGGCGGCTTGCAAGGCATTTAAAACCAGACTGCGAGTCTTCTGGCTGACTTGTGGCTGCTCTTGCAGCTGTTTCCCGGCGCGAAGTGCTTCGAGCGCAGCATCTAACTTGCGATTCTCCTCTAAGAGCGATAGAGAAAATCGACTCACCGAATTCATGTGACCTTCTTGAATGGTTTTTGCTCGCGTCCACAGACTGAAAGCCACCAAACTGCTGCTCGCGGCTGCGACGAATAGCAAACTGACAGCCGCGAGCATTTTCCGTTGTCGTTTAGCGTGTTTTTTCTCTTGGGCCAGTCGTGCTTCTGCTTCCCGTGCTTGTTCTTCGAGTAACTGCGCCCGCTCTTTCTGCAAGCGCAGCATTTCATCTCGTCGCCGCTGTTTCTTTGCCTGGGCCGCAGCGATCGCATTTTGACTGGCTTCGATAAATTCCTTTTGCAGGGTTGTCGCTGTGGGTTTTTTGTATTCTTGCTCTGTTTTTTGCAACCATTTGTTGGCAAAAGCCGACTCGCTGCCGTGCAGCAGCAAGTCATCGCTGCGTCCTCTTTCTTCCCATTCCAGGGCCCGTTGCAACCATTTTGTATGATTGTGTAGGTGTTGGCGATCGGTATCGAGAGTTCGCACCAAGGGGTAGAAGTTGGCGTTAAAATCTCGATCGTGACGGTTGAAATCAATCCACTGCACCTTGGTCAGTTCCGGATGTAAATCTGCAGACTTTACCCGTCGATTCAGCACCGTGACGAAGCGCTTGTTCAACGAGGCGGCATATTCTACTTCTCCGGCACAGTAAGGGGAATGAATCGAGCGCGGCGAGATAATAAACACAAAGTTATCGCAGGCTTTAATCCCCAAATACATCTCTTTCTGAAAATCCGTTCCCGAAGCGATACTTTCCTGGTCGAACCAAGTCATTTTCCCTTGCATTTGCAAGCGATCGTTAATCTGTCGGGCTAAATCCGAATCCGCACGAGAATAGCAAATAAAAACATCTAACGATTCGAGTGGCGGTTGCCGCAAACTTTGAGTAATAAATTCTTCTTGCAGCGGCGTGGGGATATGCTGCGTCCGCGTCTGTGCCACCCGCAACCAAGTTTCGGCACTGCGCAGGTTATACCCCCGCAACAAAATACTGGGGTTTTCGCCTTGTTGCTTCCATTTGATGGCTTTGGTCAGCAGAATCTTATGCTCCTTATAATAAGGCGCATCCCGATCTAAAATCTTCAGCAGTTGGCTTTCATCGAGCCAATAGTCTTCTAGATTTTCGTTATCGGTGAGGTCGAGATACTGTAAGTTTTGCAGAACGCTAGGAATTTTTTTTGATGGGACTTCTCCGACTAAAATTGGGATAATGCGCTTGTGCAACGATAATGCATAATCTAGGTTATGCAGAGCACGATAAGAATCGATCGAGTTTTGAGAGAGCAAATAAATAATATTATCGGCTTGTTCGATTCCCCGACAAAAGCTTTCTTCAAAAGCCTCCCCGGTTTGAATATCCGTATCGTTGTGCCACACGGTAATTCCTTCCCGCCGCAATCCCTTGCAAATGGTCTCCATGATTTCCCGATCCTCATCGGCATAGGAGATAAAGACCTGAGTCATCAAGTTATTGGCATTCTTGATACTTTCGGTAATATATTCGCAATGCAAATCGGCTGGTATACAAGGGGGTTGCTCATCTTTAAAGCGAATTTTTAACCAAGATAATGCCTGTTGTTTTTTTTCTCCGATTAATAGATAGCGATTTTGTTTGTTCCGTTGTTCCCACTCGATCGCTTTTGCGAGTAAGTCTGTGTGTTGTCGGACGTACTCCCGATGATAACTGAGTAAGTCGATTAGTTTCTCGCAAGAATCTTCAAAATCTGCATGATGTTCTTCAAAGGGTAACCAATTGAGCTGACGAATTATCGGATGCATGTTTCGATCGCTCTCATGCAATCCTTTGACTTGATATTCTTCCCACGCTTCATCGGTTCCTTTCGGGTTTCGCTGCTGCCAGGTTTCTCGGCTAATTTGCATGATGTGCAGCAGCGGAATGATACGTTTTTTGAATTGGATTGCTAGCTCAATTTCTTTAAGGCAATAGGGTGAATTTACCGCGTGGGGCGATATAATAAATATAAAGTTATGCGCCCTGCTAATGCCGTCATTAATTTGATTTTGAAAATCGACAGCATAGGGAATATTATCGAAGTCAAACCAAATTTTTAAGCCCTGTTGTTCTAAACGCTCTTTGAGGGCGATCGCAAACTCTTTACTATCTATTCGTCCATAGGAAATAAAAGCATCGAAAAAAGTTGTCATCTTGAGTTCCCAAATGAAGGGTTTGCAGACAAGTTTCGGAGCATCACACTGGTGATTTTTAACTTGTAGTTCTCAAACTTATAATTTCGATAGATGCAACGAATTCAAAATCGAGATTTAGAGCGATATTCAAAATAGCTCGCAATCGTTTGAGAATCAAAAAAAGCCAAAGGTTAGATATCGCCCTCGATCGAGATAACTATCTTTTTGTAAACCTCGATCGAATTTCCGACGGAGATCGAGGGTGTAAATTGGAGTTTAGACACATTTTAAAGACAAATTTAATCACTCGAACCTTCCACTCTCTATCTCGATCGAATTTGAGAGTCTAGAGATGAATTGACGATCTCAAGCCAAAAACACCGGTAACACGAGAGTTACCGGTTTCTCAGTTAACTTTTGTCTAAACGCCAGATGTTAGATATACCAGAGTCAAAAAGCCAGAAAATAACGCCCCAGAAGTAGGGTCGCGCGAGTCCCTACGCTATAGATTTACTATAGATTTGCCACGTAAATTCGCCATTGAGATTCGGCCGGGGATAGCAAATTTTTTAATTCTTAGCTAATAGTATAGACGAGATAACGAGCGATCGGGGTACCCCAACCGGGGAATATAGGGAGAATAAACCCGCCAACCCCGATCTCCTCGATTATTCCTCAAAATCCTGGCAGAGATTGCGATCGCTCTGGGGAGCATGGTATCTGAGATAGTTTGCCACCCGATCGCAAGCACCCCGCGCGAGCAAATCGAGGGTTAAATCGTCCAAATTCCACAGGATTGCAGTTTTGTCGGTACTTCCAGAAACGATGGTTCGACCATCGGGGGTAAAGGCAACGCTATTGACCCCATTTTGATGACCGGAGAGGATTTGGAGCAATTCTCCGTCTCGATTCCACACTTTAATCGCTTTCTCTCCATCCCCAGAAGCGATCGTCTCGCCATCGGGGCTAAAAGCGATGCTGTTGACCCCATTTTGATGACCGGAGAGGGTTTGGAGTAACTCGCCATCGGGGTTCCAGAGTTTGATAGTATTATCAAAACTAGCCGAAGCGATGGTCTCTCCGTCAGGACTAAAGGCAATGTTGAGAACGGGTGCTATATGACCTTGGAGGGTTCGGCGCAATTTTCCATCTCGACTCCAAAGTTTGACGGTACGATCGCCACCCGCCGAAGCGATGGTATCCCCATCGGGACTGAAGGCAACGCTATTGACCCCACGATTGTGGCCTTGAAAAGTTTGGAGTAACTCGCCGTCGGAGTTCGAGAGTTTGAAGGTATTATCCAAACTGGCCGAGGCAATCGTCTGACCATCGGGGCTAAAAACAATGCGGGTGACTAACTGTTCGTGGATATTGAGGGTTTGGAGGAGTTTGCCGTTGCGATTCCAAAGCTTTATGGTATTGTCCCAATTCCCAGAAGCGATCGTCTCTCCGTCGGGGCTAAAGACAAGGCTCGCAATCTCTCCTTCATTTCCATCAATGGTTTGAAGGAGTTCTCCATCCCGATTCCAGAGTTTGATGGTTCTATCCCAACCCCCGGTGGCGATTGTCTCTCCATCGGGGCTAACTGCCACGCTAAGGACGCGAGCGGTATGACCCGAGAGAATTGGGAGTTCGGCCCCATTTCGATTCCAGAATTTAGCCGTTCGATCCCAACTTGCAGAAACCAGGGTCAAATCGTCAGAACTATTTTCAGGATTTTGCTCTGCAAAGGCGACACTATTCACCCAATCTTCATGACCTCGGAGAGTTTGGAAGGGTTCTCCATTTCGAGTCCAAAGTTTGATGGTTTTATCCTTGCTCCCAGAAGCGATGGTTCCGCCATCGGGGCTAAAGGCAACGCTCGCGACCACATTGGAATGACCTTGAAGAGTTTGAAGGAGTTCTCCATCCCGATTCCAGAGTTTGATGGTCTTATCCTCGCTCCCAGAAGCGATCGTCTCGCCATTGGGACTAAAGGCAACGCTTTGGATAGATGCTTCATGACCTTGAAGAGTTTGAAGGAGTTCTCCATCCCGATTCCAGAGTTTGATAGTCTTGTCCTCGCTCCCAGAAGCGATCGTCTCGCCATCGGGGCTAAAGGCAACGCTTTGGATAGATGCTTCATGA
>NZ_JADEXN010000215.1 GCF_015207075.1 Zarconia navalis LEGE 11467 | reverse complement strand
GCCCCGGCAACACCAATAATCGTACAAACCCCCCAACCTTTGTGGCAGCATTCCAGGGCTTGGCGCATGACGTTGACGTTACCGATACACTCAAAACTGTAATCCGCCCCCCCATCGGTGAGTTCCACCAAATGGGACACCACATCCCCTTCGATTTCGCGGGGATTGACGAAGTGGGTGATGCCAAATTTTTCAGCAACGGCTTTCTTCTCGGGATTGGTATCCACGCCGATAATTTTGCTCGCCCCCACCATTTTCGCCGCCTGCACCACGTTCAAACCGATACCCCCCAATCCGAAGACGACGACATTCGCCCCAGCTTCCACCTTCGTCTCGAATACCACCGCCCCAACTCCAGTGGTGACACCGCAGCCGATGTAACAAACTTTCTCAAACGGGGCATCGTCGCGAATCTTCGCCAGGGAAATCTCCGGAACGACGGTGTATTGGGCGAATGTAGAGGTGCCCATATAGTGGTATAGCTTCTGCCCTTTATAGGAAAAGCGACTGGTTCCGTCGGGCATCAAGCCTTTACCTTGGGTGGCGCGAACGGCTTGGCAGAGGTTGGTTTTGCGACTGAGGCAATATTTGCAAGTGCGGCATTCGGGGACGTAGAGGGGAATGACGCAATCGCCCGGTTTGAGGGTTTTGACCCCAGAACCGACTTCCACGACGACTCCCGCCCCTTCATGACCCAAAATCGCAGGAAATAAGCCTTCGGGGTCGGCACCGGAGAGGGTATAAGCATCGGTATGGCAAACACCCGTGGCTTTAATTTCCACCATCACTTCCCCCTCTTGGGGGCCGTCGAGTTGGATGGTTTCGATACTTAGGGGTTTACCGACTTCAAAGGCTACTGCTGCTTTTACGTCCACGATCGCACTTCTGGGTAATGGATGGTTGACATCGATCTTATCTGTCTCCCGATCGTTCTCGGTTTTCTTTTAGATCGAATTTAAGTTTTGACGGATATCCTCACCTCACTTTCTGTTGGCTCTATAATGCCTAAAGTTCTTACCCTGAATGGAATAGAGACTCTCCAATCGAACGAATTCGATCGCCCCAAATACCCGAAAGAGGTTCGGTTCCATCAGATCGGGGACTTGTCAAACTAAGTTTACATTGCTTAATATAAGTACATACAAGGTTACAAAAAACCTCAAATCAAAGGAGACACATCTATGAATACTGATTTTGACTTCCAAAAGAAAGACTTGTTTGGTCCGGTTATCTTCCGTCCCGAGTTCAACAACTTTGAGAAAATCGATACTAACAATGCCTGGTCGTTGTTCTTCACCGGTGGTAAAGAAGATAAAGCCCTCGGCTTCAGCCGCGACTTCGGTTACTTCTTCAACAACACCCTCATTGCGATCGTCGTTGCCGGAACCATCTGGGGTTTGTTCTTCAGCAACCTGCCTTCCTCTCTGTAAATGGAAACAGGCTCATTAATAGCAGCAACCTATTCGCGAAATATATCGAACGGTTGCGCGATACTTAAAACGTCGATCTCAACTTCCAGATCGGCGTTTTTTGCATTTTCCCTTGTCAGTGATAGTACTCGAATTTAGACGAATAGATGAATCTTTCGACTCCGATCGAAGCAGGGACTTGATGTGCTTCGGGCCCTTAGACAAGTGTTTGTCGGTCATCGGGTTGTTCGAGCATTGCTACCTGAGTCGTTACCTTGACTCTTGTACTAATATGTAGACTGTAAAAATATTAAAATCTCGATAATTGTTGACTGTCTACAGTACGTTATTGTTCGCCGACTTATGCCAGATCGAGAAACTTCAGTTGTCTTCGATAAAGAGCGCGCCGCTTCCTATGACACTAGAGCCGCTAAAGTCGCCCCGTTACGCGACACCCTGCATTTATTGACGCGCTTAGTACTTTCTGAACTGCCGGTTAACGCACGCATTCTCTGTGTTGGGGTCGGCACCGGCTTAGAACTCATTTATCTCGCTCAAGAATTTCCGCAGTGGCAATTTACAGCCGTTGAACCGGCAAGTGCAATGCTCGATGTCTGTCGTCAGAAAGCTGAAACGCTCGGAGTGGCCTCACGCTGCATATGGCACAATGGCGATCTCGATTCATTGCCTGCCTCAAACCCATTTGACGCGGCAACGTGCTTTCTAGTCTCTCACTTCTTTTTACAGCCCGAATCAAGACAACAATTCTTCAGTCAAATTGCTTCGCACCTTCACCCTCAAGGCTATTTAGTCAGTGCCGACTTGGCTTCCGATATGGCGACCTCAGACTATCAGAGCCTTTGTGAGGTTTGGGCGCGAATGCTTAAGTATGCTGAATATCCAGATGAGGACGTTGAAAAATTTCTAGCATCTCATGGGAAAGAAGCTGCCGTGCTACCGCCTGATGAGGTCGCCTCAATCATTTCATCCAGCGGTTTTGAGCCTCCTGTATTGTTCTTACAGACACTTTTCATTCATGCTTGGTACACCAGGGCGTGTCATCAGAGTTAATGGTACTTTGACAATTTTAGACCCCTTTCAAGGCTCAAACCCTTACTAGAAGTCGTGGTCTGTCAACTAACGAGCATTTCACAAATTTCGTTTGTCGATCGCCATCGCCACACCTCGATCTGACAAAGCCCCGATCGCCCTTATCGCTTCACTCTCCAGACAGTACTTCTGAATCAACAAAAGGTTCGGAGATCGCCAAATCTAAACCCAGTTCGCTCAAAAGTACTTCCCATGCCTGACTCAACTGACTATCCTCGGGATTGGCGAAATGCTGTTGGGCTAAATGGGCGATCGCATCGTACCAAATTCCATTATCTCGGTAGGTTTGGTATTGCTCTAGGGTACCGGCTACCGAGATTTCAGTTTCGAGAGAATCCAAGACCACCCGACGTATCCACCCATTGAGGACGAGATCGGGATCGGCAGTGCGATCGGGTACGCAATCGAGATTAAACCGCCAACGGTAGGTTTTGCCTTCTTCGAGAGCATATTCCCGAAGCGCCGGTAAACTCACTTGAATAATACCGGGTCGATCGTTCAGACGCAGGGTGGTGCGATAAATCGTGCGTCGTTCGGAGCCATCGAGCAACAAAAATTCGATCGTACTGATGTCTGCGGGTGCGTAGGGAACGTAGAACCAAAACGTCGGATATTCCGAGAGGGTTAAATCGCTACCATTGTTGGCAAACAAAGCCGTGAGTGGCTTCTCCGTCTCCTTGCAAGTTGCCTCGGGACGGGTTCCTCCCACGGTGCGATCGCCTTGGGGGGTTCCCGTATCTGGCGACTCGGGTTCCATAAGCGCGATCGAATGCTGCGGGTGTGGGGCTTCGTGCCAGACAGCGCGCGCCATCCCCGGCTGTCGATCGAGGAAACTTACCCAGACCAGGGCAATAGGCAAAATCAGTTGAAATCGAAATAGAGAAGATTGATACATGATAATTGTTGCCCAACAGCTTATCCGCAAGTAGAGCGAGTCAAAACCCCTGTGTTTGGACCGGGGGATGTAGACGAGCAGCTCGATCTAAACGGTCACCTAATCAGACGATATCACCTCGTTCAATGTTCGCGATCGTGGGAAATTCAAATCGCCCTACTCTTCAATCGATACGAGCTGCATGGCGATCGCCGTTTGCCGGGAATGGTTCGCGGCCTTGAATCCAGAGGGCTTGTTGGGGCATTGCCAGTTCGATCCCCAAACGATCGAGTTCCAGTTTAAGGCGACGGCGATATTCTCGGGCGATCTCCCATTGTTTCAGGGGTTGAGTTTTAATCCACAGCCGGATGGTGGCCCCAGCGCGATCGAGTTTGTCTACTCCCAACAGGAGGGGAGGTTCGAGAATCACACCCTGCCACGTCCGATCTGCACACATGTTCAAAGCCACCTCTTCGATCGCCTTCAACGCTTTATCGAGATCGGCATTGAGAGCGATGGGGATGCTCAAATCTACCCGCGACCATTCCTTTGAGAGATTGCGCACGATCGAGATGGCACTATTGGGAATTGTAATCAACTCTCCCTCTTCATTTCGCAGTTGAGTAATCCGCAGATTCATATTTTCCACAAACCCCTTCGCTTCTCCCAAAATCACCACATCCCCGACGGCAAATTGGTCTTCGAGCAAAATCAAGAAGCCGTTAATCGTATCTTTAATGACACTTTGAGAGGCCAGAGAAAAGGCAATCCCGATAATCCCCGCGCCAGCAAGTAAGGGCGCGACGGGAATCCCGATGACGGACAAACCCGCGATCGCACCAATTCCCGTACAGATGGCCGCAGCAACACCTTTAAAGACCTGGGAAAACGTTGTAATTCGCAAAACTAACCGTCTAGAAGCTTCGGGGGTAAGAAATTGACTGCCCTCCAGCGCCCAAAAAAAGCGACCGATCGCCACAGAACTCAGTCGAATGACAATATAGGTTGCCAAGCCGACCGATAGGAGTAGTAGGGGAACTCGAATCGCGGTCAGAATGGGGGTTTGCAATCCGCGCGTTTGGGCGAACAGTCCGAGGATGGCAAAAATACTACCGCCCCAAATGGCAATTTGACTGACTTGCACCAAGCGCCGAACCACCGCATTCATAATGCGCTGCTGTCGCCGTCGATCTTCATATTGAGCCATGGCGATTTCCGCTTCTGAAATGTCGGCGGTATCCGTTAGCGCAACGGCAGGGGGGGGAATTTGCTGCTTGGATCTGTGACGCTTAAAGTACCGATGACTTCCCGTTAGAATGAGACTGGCTCCAAATGCGGCGAGTAGGATACACCCGGCAATTTGGATTTGTTGTTGGATAAATTTGGGCTGGCGTTCTCGTTTGCCTCGAAGGAGCGCGGTTTTAATTTTGCGCGTCAGATACTCCGCTCGTTCTTGAGCTTCCACACCGTAGATGCGCCCATCTTCTACCGTTACCGTCAAGAGGGGGCGATCGTTGGCGTAGATGACGGGGAGATTGTTGATAATTTTGAAGGTGACTTCTAAGGTTTCGGGATCGAAATCGCTGTTGACAAAAGCCTGGAGCGTTGCTTCAATTTCTCCCACTCGTTCTCGAATGGGCAAAAATACATTGGGCGATTCTGCGTCTGGGGCGATCGAAACCGCTGTGATGTAAAACAGTTTGCGTCCGTCAAGGCGAACGACTGCGGTATCGATGTTGGCAGGTTTGCTCGGAACTAAGAAGCGCTCGATCTTCTCGAGGTTCAGTCCCGGTAACTGCGGGGCCGATTCTTGACCCCAGGCAGGTAGCAGGTAACTGTGTCCCAACAGTGAAAGACTCAAGCCAAAGGCAATTCCGATGGCAACAATCGATTGACGTTGAAAGGGATGACAAATCTTTGTCAAGAAAAATCCGACTTGGGTTTGTATGAGGCTTTTGATTTGCACCCCATCTGAGGTGCGAACGCGATGTGCAAAAAATGGGTTCCGGTCGAACATTCTACAGTCTTGCTAAGTCAAGGGAAATCGATACGGTAATGTAACAAAATGTAACACGAATACATTGTCTGACTCGCAAGAACTGCTAGCTTTTATATCCGTTTCCCGGCTCGAATTGGGGATCCTTGCAGAGTTCGGGAGTTATTAAAAAGTATTCTCAATAAATACAACTTATTGACAAACATGCTCGATCTTCTGTATCTTATATAAAAGGGAAAATATATAGAAACTTGTTATGTCTATGTACACGGCATCCTCACTAAAATCCGAGTTGAACGACCGGGGCTGGCGTATGACTCCCCAGCGGGAAACGATTTTGCAGATTTTTCAAAACCTTCCGAAAGGAGAGCATTTGAGTGCAGAAGATCTGTACAATCATTTGCAACAAATGGGCGAAAAGATTAGTTTGTCAACAATTTATCGCACTCTTAAATTGATGGCCCGGATGGGAATTCTTCGAGAACTCGAACTTGGAGAAGACCACAAACACTATGAAATTAACCAGCCCTATCCCTATCACCACCATCACTTAATCTGTGTCAAATGCAATAAAACCATTGAATTTAAAAGCGATTCTGTTTTGAAAATTGGCTCAAAAACCTCTCAAAAAGAGGGTTATCATCTTTTGGATTGTCAGTTAACCATTCATGCAGTTTGTCCGGCATGCCAGCGTGCGATATCTCCACTATAGAAAACGTGTAGAAACCGCACGCGGTGATACTTTGCACTCAAAACAAACGCTTTTTCCCAAAAGATGCGGCTCGTCAAGATAGACCCAAACGGCTAGTAGAAACGAGGTAACGAAGTGGGGGAAGCTGGAACCACGAGGGGGCGATCGAAACGATCGAATGAGGAGAGTCCGTATGGACTATACAAGGGAGTTTGTCCGTCTACTGCAAAAAACTCTCGGTTTGCGAAGTACGCTACACTTGCTTCGTATCCTTCATCTTGTAAGAGTTCGGCAAAGTCTTCTGCCCGATCGCAATTGTTAAAGCTACCCGCATTGATATAAGCTCCTCGATCGGCATTTTCTACCAGAACCGCATCGGGTCTTAGCTGGCGAATTCCCTGCAACAGTGCCCCAGCGTACAAGCTTTGTCTAACGGGAACCACGACCGCATAAACGTTCTGTTCCCGTCCGACTGCTCCGGTGGGTAAGGGTTGAAAGGGACGCTGGATGGGGGGGGCAAGTCCCAAGAGGGTACTTTCGGTCTGCGCATCTACCACTCCCGTGGGAGAAAGCCGGTTCAAGAGTTGAAAATCGACGACGGCGGCTTCTGTTTCCAGACCAAACACACCGTCGAGAGAGCCGGGAGGATAACCCAAATTTTGCAGTAATTGCTGGAGTTGCAGAACCCGATCGCCTCTGTCCCCTCGCTGTAAGACCAGGAGGTTACCCGAATTGAAGCTTGTACTGGGGATGCTCGAAGTCAAAGCATCTTGAGTTTCGATTCCCACCTCACCATCGGCGGTCAATCCTCGATCGAACTGAAACGCAATGACTGCCGCTTCCGTGCTGTCGTCAAAAATTCCCGAGGACGGGACGTTATAGCCCAACTGTTGCAAACGCTGTTGGAGTTCCACCACATCCGTTCCCGCCAAGCCGAATCTGAGGGTACGGCTGCCAAAGGTGACTTGAGGCAAAGAACGTTGAGAAAAAACTGATTGTGCGGACGCTTCCAACGGCAGGAGGAAACCCGTCAAACTCAAAGAAATCGAGACGATCGCGACAGAAACTCGGTACATTATCAACTTAATGGAAAATTCTGTGAAAGGGCGATCGATCCGCCATGGAATGGCTCCTTTAGGCATCTGTTTTCTCCATTTGTTTGTCGATTTGTCTGTTGTCTTCTTTTGACGATGTTGGGTGAGGAGTAATGGAGTCTCGATATCGAGTCCAATATTGCGACGTTCGATTCTGTCCATAAGCCGCTGACCTCGGCAGAGTAAACTACTCCTGAAATGATAACCGCGCTCGATAATTTTGCACGCGATCGCCCCTCGAACCGGGCCTCCGTCTAAAAATACTCTTGCGAAACTCAGGGCGATCGAACATTCAGTTTAAGATCGATAAAATTGAGTACCCTTGTGTTCGAGACCGTATGCTGCAAACCTCCCCACCCCGAGAATCAACTCCCACCGCCACTCCAATGGAAACAACCACCCTCAACGTGCGGGGGATGCGATGCGGCGGATGCGTCAAAGCCGTCGAACGCCAGCTCAACCAGCTACCCGGTGTGGTCAAAGCGGCAGCCAACCTCACCCTCGAAACCGCCGCCGTCGAGTACCAACCCCACCTCATCGAACCCGCCGACTGTGCGGCAAAACTCACCGCCGCCGGATTTCCCAGCCAGCCCTACAATCCCGACGCAGAACTCACCACCGCCGATTCCGAAACCACAGATAATCTCCTGGAGAAACTGCGCTGGCAACTCCTCATCGCCGCCGTCCTCATTTTTCTCTCCACCCTCGGCCATCTGGAAATGCTGGGATTTCCCGCTATTCCCGGTTTCAGCAATATTTGGGTTCACTACGGCCTGGCTACCCTCGCCCTCCTGCTGCCGGGTCGCCCCATCCTCATCGATGGTTGGTTGGGACTGCGCCACAACGCCCCCAATATGAATACTCTGGTGGGACTGGGCGTGCTGACGGCATATCTCGCCAGTAGTGCGGCGTTGTGGTTCCCCCAGTTGGGTTGGGACTGCTTCTTCGACGAACCGGTGATGTTGC
>NZ_JADEXN010000214.1 GCF_015207075.1 Zarconia navalis LEGE 11467 | reverse complement strand
CTTCAGGAGCGGTCTCTTCGACGGTGTCGGGTGAGGTGGGGGCTGTATTAGTGGAGTCTTCCGCCTCCCCTTGGGCTTCAGGAGCGGTCTCTTCGATGGTGTCGGGTGAGGTGGGGGCTGTATTGGTGGAGTCTTCTGCCTCCCCTTGGGCTTCAGGAGCGGTCTCGCGTTCTTCGTCTGTTTCGGATGGGTCTGAATTGCGAGTGCTGCGACCTAAAGTTGAAGAACTGGTTTCCGATACCGATATATCGCTCCGGGAGGTTCTAATCTCTAGACCCGATTGCGTCTGCGTGGTGGAAGCGTTTGTGATAGAAGTATCGATATCTAGATTCGAGGCAGTGGTTTCCTCACTCACTTTGAGGTCGGTAGCGATCGACGATTCGACGAGATTGTTGTCGAGACTACTCTCCGAATCCGGTTCTGATGGTGGCTCTGATTCTGGTGTGGGTGTGGAGTCCGGTTCTGATGGTGGCTCTGATTCTGGTGTGGGTGTGGAGTCCGGTTCTGATGGTGGCTCTGATTCTGGTGTGGGTGTGGAGTCCGGTTCTGATACCGGCTCTGGTTCTGGTGTGGGTGTGGAGTCCGGTTCTGATACCGGCTCTGGTTCTGGTGCGGGTGTGGAGTCCGGTTCTGGCTCTTCTCCTAGTCCGCGTGTCGGCCGAGGTCCGATTTCCGGGTCAGTTTCCGGGTCGGGCTTTGGATCGGGCTTCGGCTCTGGAATGGGTTCCGGCTCTGGAATGGGTTCGGGTTCCGGCTCCGGCTCCGGTTCTGGAATGGGTTCCGGTTCCGGCTCTGGCTCCGGCTCCGGTTCTGGAATGGGTTCGGGTTCCGGTTCCGGCTCTGGCTCTGACCCGATCGTGATGGTAATACCACCTTGGGTTACGGACTCCGTTCCTTCGATAACAGTATCGGTGCCGTTAGTAATTGCGCCCGCCGTATCCAGGGTGCTACCGACTTCAATCTCGATCGAACCCCCCTTTTCTCCCACAGAAGAGATGCTAGCATCCTCATCATTAGTGGCCAGAAACGTACCGGTTGCTTGCAAAGATCCGCTGGTAAAAATATCGATCGCCCCCCCCTGACGACCACCTTGGCTATTGAGGGTACTCAGAAAGATATTGTTGCCCGCATTCAGGCCGATCGCCCCTCCAGTCCCAGTACTACTGGAGTCAAGAGCGCCGAAAAGTCTAAGATTAGTCCCTGCAGTGAGATCGATCGCCCCTCCAGAGCTGGAGATGGAGTCCGGTTCTCCGAGCGCACGAGTAAGAATGTCACCCCGGAGCCAGATCGCACCTCGAGTCGCGCGCGCAGTCAGGTTCCCACCATTGCCAGCCACGCCACTCTCACTCGAAGAATACGTTCGGATGTCTCGGCCGACAAAAATATTACCGTTTTCGGTGGACAGATCGATGTCTCCCCCATTCTGGGCATTTAGGTTTCCTAGTTGTTGGGAAAAGCTGCTTAGCTCCCCTAGGGCAATATCGTCGATCGCACTTAGCTCAATTTTCCCACCATCACTTTGGCTGCTGGCATTGAGAGTCCCCAGACTATCCAACGGACCCACATTAATGCTTCCATTGAAAGCTTGAAGGATAATATCGCCTCCCGGACCCGAACCGATCCCGGATGTATCGATGTTACCAACGTTGATGTTAGCTCCAGAGATAGATACATTACGTCCTCGGGCTGCGATCGAAAGCCTTAAATCCATCGAGAAATTACCCATACCGTCGTTATCGGCATCGGCGACAAAGGAAATTGCCCCTCCCTCTGGTGCGAACTCCAACGAAACCCCAGGAGCGAGGGTGATATCGTTAGTTGCTTCTAGAACGACATTTCCTTCTTGCTCTTCGAGGTTTCGAGCATCTAGGGTAATTTCCTCATCGGAAAAGTCATCTTCTAGAATATCGGGTAAGGCATTGTCGGGCGTTTCCGAATCATCGGGGGCTGTTGGAGTCTGTGGCTCCTCCATGGGGATCGAGGCTGGGGGATCTGGATCGATTTCCCCCTCGATAATGGTGATGTTGGCCGGATCGAGGAGTAGAGTTCCTGCATCTCCCAGCTCTGCTCCCACATCTACCGCTCCCTCAAAGAATAGAGTTTGCTGACCGGAGATTTCGACAAAACCACCATCTCCGCCGTTTGCTCCTCCTCGGGCACTAATCTCACCGTAAAATCCCGTGACTTCGTTGGCCCAGAGATTCACGGTTCCCCCATCTCCGAGACCGATCGCATCGGCCAGAAGCACTGAGTTTGCATCAACGAGGGTACGAGAGGCGTTGGGGAGGGTCCCGTTACCATGTAGGTCGCCCCCAAGGAAGATCGTACCGCCACCACCGATGGCCGAAGCATCGATCGTCGCGCCCAAGACGCCGACTCGATCGCCGAGCAGTTGTACCGAGGGGGAAACAGTGACTTCAGACATCGGATCGTCCGCCGATACATCCAAAGTTCCCGAGACGATCGCGTCCCCAGTTTGCGGGTCGATTTGCATTCCAGACCCCATCAAACTCACCGTGCCGTCAGCAGCAACTTCGATTCGGCTGGTATCGACATCGGACGCACCTCCGGTGAGCAGTTCCGGTAATTCTAAGGGAGTAAAAGGCAAAACAGTAGATTGGGCTGCTGTTGGCACTTCCAAATTCAGGAGACTGCCTTCGGCACTCAGACGCACCAAATTATTGCCCTCTACGGCGGCGACGCTAATGTTTCCCCCAGTTCCCCGCAGGGTTCCCGTATTGAAAACCGTGCCGCCAAACAATCTCAAATTGCGACCGGCTGCGACTTCGAGCGTTCCTTCATTAACGATCGCTGCGGGGGCGAAGGTCGAAGCGTCTGGAGTGGTGGCAATAAAAGCAAATCCGCTGGGATCGCCCACCAAACTCGCCCAATCGTTGGCTCCGATGACATTGAGCCATCCGCCGTCCTCGAATTCGATCCCCGTTGCGGTGGTGGCGGTGAAGTCCCCTGAGACGTTCAGGGTGGCATTGGGCCCAAATACCAATCCCGCCGGGTTAATGAGAAATAGGTTGGCATTGCTGCCGCTGACTTGAATTAAACCGTCAACGATCGACGGGTCACCTCCGGTGATGCGACCTAAAATATTTTGAATGTCGGGGGTCGACAAAAAGTTGGCGCTTTGTCCGGCCTCGAGTCCGAAGCGATCGAAGCTGTGAAACAAGTTCGCACCGTCATCAGACCGCCGCCCTCCGTCGATATCGAAGCGATCTCCGTCGGGAATCACCATGGTTCCCGCTCCATCTGAATTGGGCACGATCGATTGTCCTTGAGCTGGAGAGAGGGCAACTAGCCCCGCAAAAGGAAGGAGGCTCCAACCCCATTTAAGAGATCCGATCGAAAATTGCATGGGTAGCCTGTTTCTGATGAATGAATAGTTAACGATAGATTGAAGAACTGAGTCTATTACCGATGCTGACCTATTCCCAACTAGATTGGCTCGATGAGGGCAATTCCCATGGCAAAAAGGCTTTTAACGGAAAAACCGGACACATCGAGCAAATATACTAACAGCTACTACCGATCGGTTGATGACAAAATTTTGTTTAACAGAGTTATGAAAAAATCGACAAATACTAAAGACGGCTCTTTGAACTTTTACCATAGAATGACCTTATTTTACTGTTTTTATGATGAAAATTAAATCTTTAGGGTCGTTTCGATCGCATTTAGTTCTGGAGATCGAGAGATACTCAACGAGTACCTGCGATCTATTGTCCTGTCTGCTAACACGATGTCTTCCCAAAAGTGGTGGTGGCGATACCGAGACTCCACACTTGTTAGTGTCACCGACTGGAGTTTAGACATACTAGAGATCTTACAAAAAGGGGTAGCCCCGTGAGAACTACCCCTAGATATATTTAAGAGCGAGGAACGATCGTCCGATCGGATTACAGGATAAAGGCGATGTCGGCTTCGCTAATGAGGGATGAATCGACACCTTGCAGAGTAATGGATGCACCACCCGCTTGGATTTGGGTGTCTGCATCGATTTGGGTAATTGTCAAGTCCGCAAAGGTGAAGCCGGCTTCTAGGCCGATGATATCTATACCATCCTGGAAGTCGGTGATGATATCGTTGCCATCGTTGGAGAGGAAGTCGAAACGATCGCCCCCGGCACCACCGGTGAGCAAGTCGTCGCTCAGGTTGCCTGCGAGTACGTCGTTTCCGTCGCCACCAATTAGAGTGTCGTTTCCTTTGCCACCTAAGAGGTAATCGTCACCGACACCGCCATCAAGGAGGTCGGTGCCGACATTTCCGAAAATTACATCGTTGCCTGCGCCACCGGTAATACTGTCATCGCCGAGGTTGCCGACAAGAGCATCGTCACCTTCACCACCATCAATAACGTCGCTACCTTGACCGCCAAAGACTACGTCGGCACCTAAACCACCTTGAATAAAGTCGGTTCCGGCATTACCAAATATAATGTCGTCGCCTTGACCGCCTTCAATAATGTCATTTCCGGTGCCAGCGCTGATAATGTCTTTGCCATCTCCACCATTTACCGCATCGTCACCTTCACCGGCAAATACCAAGTCGGCACCGTTGCTTGCATCAATGACGTCGTTTCCAGCACCGCCATCAATGTCGTCGTCACCAATACCACCATCAATGGCATCGTCACCGCCACCACCCTCGATCGCATCGTCGCCAGCACCACCATCGATCGCATCGCTGGTTTCGCCACCGGAGAGAATATTGCTAGAGTCATCACCGGGAACGGCATTTTCCGTAGTAGGTGCTTCAGGGAAATCGGGGAATTGAAGTTCCGTGGAGCCATCGGTACCGCCATCGGTGCCACCATCGCCGCCCACAGTCAAGTTCCCCGTAGCATTGACAGCAAGATCGTTCGGAGTTGCTGCAGTATCCGCAATACCAGAATTGTTCGCTGTCAGCGTGAGGACATAAGCACCATCGGCAGCCGTCACCGTGGAGAGGTCGATGTTGTATGTCGTTGCATCAACAGCCGTCACAGCCAAAGCATTGATATTAATGACGTTGCCATCTTGGGTGAAGGCAAAGTCATTAATATCAACTCCGGTGACATCTTCATCAAAGACGATGGTGGCTACACCCCCTTCAGCGATCGCGATCGTTGCTGTGGGGGCGGTGATATCAGGTCCAGCGACAGTCAGGTTGCCTGTAGCATCGGCAGCAAGATCGTTCGGAGTTGCTGCAGTATCTTGAATGAGTGAAGTCGCTGCATTCAGAGTGAGAGCATAAGCACCATCGGCAGTCGTCACCGTGGAGAGATCGATGGTGTATGTGGTGGCATTGACCTCAGTGACAGTCAGACCGCTGATATCGACTCCAGTGCCATTTTGAGTGAAGCCAAAGTCAGAAATATCGACTCCGGTGACATCTTCATCGAAAGTGATGGTGGCTAAACCTCCATCGGCGATCGCGATCGTTGCGGTGGGTGGTGTCATGTCGTTCTCGACGACAATCTCGGTACCAGTGAAGGCGATGGTATCAATTTGAAAGGCTTTGTTTGCTGTCGATCCAACAATTCGGAAAAATACTCGATCTCGATCGTCGATCGCGTCAATATTGCTTAAATCAATTGTGTAATCAGCGAAACCTGGCTGTGCCGGAATTCCAATATCTTCAACTAAGGTGAAGTCTGTTCCATTAAGACTGTATTGAAAGTCTTGGGTTGCTGGACCTTGTGCACCTCGCTGTGCGTTGAGAGCGACTTGTATATCTTCGTGACCAGACAAATCGACCTCAAACTGAAGGTAGTCCGTAGCCTCAGCGTTCCAACCTTCTGCTCTCCAAAGATTATTATTCTGCTGAATATTAGCAGTAAGTCCAGCACCAGCCGAGGCCAAAGCATTAGCGTTGTTTGGGTTGCCACCATCAGCGGTTAGATTATTATCTTCAAAATTCCAAACAGCGAGATCAACCATGATTGTTTCCTTCCTTCTCGTTTAGTTAGGTTTGTTGTTGTTTGATGAAATTGGGAAGTTATCCCAAAAACCGATCGAATGATTCGATCGAATGGGTAGATTGTGAGCCATCTCAACCCAACACCCGGTTATTTTTAATGAGTGTTAGATAAAAGCTCGATTTATATCCTTTAGTACGGATAGTTTTGGCAACCTTCGGGAGAATTCTTGCAAGAACTTACAAAATATTGCGATCGAATTTAACCCAAAATTTGCATGATAAATGATGCGGCTTGTGTACCACTCGTGCATCAAATTTTGCATCGCAAGCTGGCAAAATTTGCCTCAGTCTCGATCTAAAACTAGGTTCGATTATCAAATAGCTCACTGGTGAAAAAAAGACAGAAGAGGAATACGAAATTTATCCACACGAAGTAACAAGATTGACTGAAATAATATTCAATTCTTGTATCTTCCTCTGTCTGTTAAATTTCCAACACGTTGTCGGCATGGAGGAATTCGAGCTATTTGTTCGAGACCCGATCGCACAGGGCGATCGCTTCGATTTGACTGCAACTTGTTCCCAGGGCGATCGTCTTTCGCTACCGTATCGATAAAGACGATCGGGATGCACTAAAAACTTAATTTCCTAGAGTTAATCTTTCTAGGGGGTGGACGATCTGTGGCGATCGATACCACAATAGACGTAAGTGTAAGGTCGAGATTATTCTGCATTGCGCGGAGTCCGATAAAAGTACAGACTGATGCACCGCGATTTTCAATTCAATCGAACTCTAAATCTTCCAATTAAATTTCGATTGAGGTAAGCTGTTTTGCTTGTTATCTATTAGAACTCATTCTAGAGTAAATGATATCCGCCAAATGGCCTATATACAAATAAAGATTGAACGAAGTAATATTGGCAAATTTTAACTTAAAGTAAAGAGATAGACCGTAAAAATACGGTTTGACTTCGTCCCATACCGAATAAATACGCAAACTAAGTCACTTCAAATCGAACTTCTTGCGTGTTTATTTTGAACCGTTACTACGATGCTCGGCGATCGAGCTGATTTTCATCGAAAATGGGAACTTCTACATTCCCCATTCGTCTGCGCAAAGTTCGAGCTTTATTCGATGTCTAGTAGAAATTATCGCGGTTTTGGTCAAAGGTAGACCCCAGTCATCATCAATAGGGTAGGGTCGGCGCGGAGCTGTTGGGCTTGAGCTAAAATTAAGAAATATTTCAAAAATCTTGAGAAAACTCAATGGCCGCCAATATTGAAGTTTACACTTGGACCTATTGCCCGTTTTGCATTCGAGCAAAAGCATTACTCGATCGCAAAGGAGTCGAGTATATCGAGTACGTCATTGATGGTGACGAAGACGCACGGGATAAAATGTCCGAACGAGCTAATGGCAAGCGCAGCCTCCCGCAAATTTTCATCGACGATCTGCACGTTGGCGGCTGCGACGACTTGTACGCCCTAGAGGATCGGGGTAAACTCGATCCGCTGCTATAAAAAGCGATCGGTCAAAAGCTTCGGCTCGATCGAGTTTCCCTCAAAGCCGCACGAGAGCGACTCATAAGTCCTTAATTTTTGAAATAGTCTGGTTCGTTTCCCGGCTTCCACTTGATATTGCAACCGATGCTCGGTTTCTGGGCGTTGGGGTCGATTTCCTGGTCTGCGAGCAGTAAGTCGATCGCCGCTCGTAAATCCCGTCCGTTGGCGGGTCGATCGTTTCCCGGTCGGCTATCATCAAGTTGTCCTCGATAAACTAATCGCCGTCGATCGTCAAATAAAAAGAAGTCAGGCGTGCAGGCTGCCGTGTAAGCTTTTGCCGTCTCCTGGCTTTCGTCGTAACAAATGGGAAAGGTAAAGCCACCATCAACGGCCATCTTCTTCAAGCCATCGGGAGCATCGTCGGGATATTTATCCGCATCGTTGGCGCTAATAGCCACTATCCCTAGTTCCGAGTCCGCGTAGTCTTTCCCTAAGCTTGCTAGTTGTTGTCCAATGTGTTGTACGAAAGGACAGTGCTGACAGATAAACATGACTAACAGTCCCTTTTTCGAGGCAAATGAAGCCAAAGAAAGGGTACGATCGGAGACTGCATCCGGAAGTTGGAAATCCGGTGCGGTCGTACCAAGTTGCAACATCGTTGAAGGCGTGAGTACCATTAGGAGTTTAGATAGATAGCCGATAAGGTCTTGCTGAGTACTCATCTTAAG
>NZ_JADEXN010000213.1 GCF_015207075.1 Zarconia navalis LEGE 11467 | reverse complement strand
ATGCTAGACTGGCTGGCCGCCTTCTCCCCAGAACATCGGCAGCGCGTCACCCATCACGAAGCGGGGCATTTTTTGGTGGCCCACATACTTGACATTCCGATCGCCGACTATACCCTTACCGCATGGGAAGCGATGCGCCAGGGACAAGCGGGACGGGGTGGCGTTCAATTTGACGATCGCGTCCTTGCCGCCCAACTCGAACGGGGTACGATGTCGGCACAATCCCTCGATCGTTACTGTACGGTGTGGATGGCCGGAATTGCCGCCGAAACCCTCGTTTACGACAATGCTGAAGGGGGCGGCGACGATCGCCAACAACTGCGGACGGTACTCTCTCAACTGA
This sequence comes from Zarconia navalis LEGE 11467, assembly GCF_015207075.1. Taxonomy (GTDB): domain Bacteria; phylum Cyanobacteriota; class Cyanobacteriia; order Cyanobacteriales; family Geitlerinemataceae; genus Zarconia; species Zarconia navalis. The sequence continues at coordinate 7,850 of NZ_JADEXN010000213.1, read as the reverse complement.
GTCCCCCCATTCGCGATCCGCAGCAGCGAGAACGCTGGGCCACCCTACAAGCAACCACCTTACTGGCAACCCATCGATCGGCTTACGATGCCCTCGTGGAGGCGATGTCCCAACGGTTACCGGTGGCGGAGTGTTGTGCGATCGTCAATAAGCATCGTGGCAATTCTACATCGAGTTAACTTAACCATCGATCTGCAATTGTTCCGCCGTCGTAACAGTTAACTCCAGCGTTCCTCGGTTATCCTGCGGTTCGATACCGACAATCTGAAACGTTTTGCCGTGCAATCCCGGTAAGGGAACGCCATTGGGAATGCGATCGAGTAGGGTTCTCGGAACTATGACGCGATAGACCGTTCCATCTTCTCCATTGAGAATAAAATTAATCGTTTCCCCCTCAACTTGATACCCATTCACTTGACCGGAAATGGTGGTTCCCGTGGGGATAGATTGAGTCGCTGTATTCTCGCAAAATAACTGCACCGGTTGTTGTTGCCAATCTACGCAACCGAGAACTTCATCGACGCGATTGGTAATGCCAATAAAATACTGATAATCCGGTTCTTCCCCTTCTCCGTATTTAGCACTATTTTTAACATCATCGGGTGCATTTTCCAGCGATCGCGAAATCGCCTCTCGTTCTAAATCCGATAAGTCGGGAGACAGATAAACCCCTGAAAGAGGAATTGATCGACTGCGACTAATGGCTCGCAAACTATCATCATTTTCCACAATTTGATACGCACCGCTTCCCACATCAATTTGTCCGGATTTTACTTTCTCGATCGTCGATTGTGTATTCGTATTTCCCAGATCGACTTGTAAGGTTTTTCCGTATAAATCGTAAACGGGAATATAAAAAGCGGCTGCACTATTAAAATCTCCCAATGCGAGCTTGATGTCCGGAGTTAAATCGCTAATTCCCTGAATCGGACTATCTTTGCGAACGAAGAGAACCGATTCAAATTGAGAAGCCTGGGGAAACATCCGAGCGGCAAATTGATAGTCGTTATTAATCGCTGCCACCGACATCATTGGGCTGGTGGTAAACGCCACATCCCATTGTTTTTGGACGATCTGATTTCTCACCTGCGCAAACCCATCATTCCCGCTGAGTGCGACACTATCAATTCGGACATCGACATTTTCCCCGAATTCGGCTTCTAAATGTTGTTCGAGAGCAACATAATCCGTCTCTAGATTATAAGGAGTGGTGAGAACTCCAACGGTTAGCGAACCATCTTGAAAAAGAGTTGATGTATCGGCAGAGACTTCGCTTGCAGAGTCCGTTGCCGAAGGAGTGGCGGGATTTGTATTTCCATTTTCAGCAGATTGCTGACAGGAGATGAGAAACAGAGTGGCGATTGCTGCGGCGATCGTTCTCATCCGACGGTAGGTACTCATAACGAATGTAACTCAACATTGAGAGATATCAATGTTTACCCAATTCTGTTCCTGCCATCCGGAAGATCGAATGTTTTATGCCAACGAGCTAAAAAAGGGAAGAAGTGCGACCTCCTTCCCTTTTTCGATCGCATCGGATGGATACGGTGATGCGATCGGTATATGCTGTTTCAACGAAAAAACTCGATTGAAAAATTCGATGGATGTTGTCTCTGGGACGATTTGCGTCAATTTTATCGAAAAGCAGCGTAGCCAAAGGTGACGTTGAACTGGCGACACCAAATTGCCACCGCATCAAAATCTTCGAGATCGATATTGGCTGGAATTTCGTAGCGTTGTCCCCCATTAAAACTCTCGAGGGGGGCCAGGGTAACGTAGTCCTGTTCGCTCACGTTCAGGGGAACAACACCATCGCGATATAGAATCACCTGCACGTCGGGTCCGCTGCCGGTATCGAACCCTTGAGACAATTCGAGATAGCGCTTTCCGTCTTTTTCAATGATGGTGGCCGCGCCGCTGGTGGGATGACCGGGTTCGACTGTGACAAACGCTCCCGCAGCGAGGGTTGTTTGATTCTTGAGTTGGACTGAAGAGGTCAGAGGCTTGGCTTGCAGGGGGGAAGGTGCGATCGCGCTGACACCGAGGCTACCGAACAAAACAACCGATGTAATTCCGAGAGATACAACTTGATTGAATTTCATGATTTTGACTCCATTCGTGTGTGTTCGAGGTGTTTTCGATTGCTCGATCTTGATAATCGGCGATCGAACTGAACGTACTCGAATGGCAACTTGAGAGAAACCTAAGAGCTTTCTGAGAAAGCTGAAAACCGAACGAGAGCCTTTGTATGAGAAAACCTGCGAGCGAACCGTTTGTGAAGCCGGACAACTCGCAGGTCAGAAACTAGAAGCAATTAAGAATTAAGGAGTGAGGTAAGCCAAGTCAGCGTTAGGCAGCGATCGCCTGACGGTAATAGCCGATCGCTTCCGCATCCCGACCCTGACGCAACATCACATCACCCATCGCACGGAATAAACCGGCGCTGTCGGGTTTAAGTTCGTTGGCTTTCTCGTAGCAGCCGATCGCATTGTCGTACAAACCCTTTTGTCCGAAAGCATCGCCCAATCCCTTGTAGGCGGAGGTGAGGTCGGGTTTAATTGCCAGAGCTTGCTGGTAGCTGGAAATCGCCTCATCTACACGTCCTTGCTTGAGGTGAATTGCCCCAAGTTTGACGTGGTAGCGGGTGGTAGATTCGGGGTTAGCTTCCTGCTGAACGGCCAAAGCTTTCTCGAAACATGCGGTCGCTTCATCTAGATTGCCTTGCTTTTGCAGCAAGTCACCGAGTTGACCTTGAAGTTTGGCTTTGGAAGGATCGAGTTCGACGACCTTGCGATAGGCTTCGATCGCTTCATTGGAACGATCTTGTTCCCCCAGGGTTTTGGCCACGTTCAGATAGATCCGGAAGGGTTGCTCCGGATTCAGGGCGATCGCTTTTTTGTAAGCCGAAACCGAACCATCCACATCACCGTCTTCCTTGAGAACTTTGGCGAGTTTCAAGTAGGTGGATGCATTCTCCGGTCGGGCAGAAACGATTTTCTGGTAGGTACTTGCAGCTTGCGCCCAGTTTTCCTGAGTTTCGTAGATATCAGCAATCTGGCGCAGAGCGGGAACGTTATTGGGTGCGACTTTAAGAACTTCTTCGTACTGGGAAAGGGCTTCGTCGAGTTTCCCTTCTTCTTTGAGCTGGTTGGCGCTATTGAGATTTTCTTCGACTAGCGCAGCTTTTTTTGATGTTGGCATTTTGGAGCAGCCTCCTTATAGAACCTGTATTTGGTTATAGCACAAGGATTTAGATTTGGGGGGAAGGGTTCGGTAAAGTTACGGTAAAGGAGAATTTTGAATTGAGAATGAAGTTGAGGATGGGGAGAATGCAAGACTCACAATTGCGATGACTCCACGTCGTCATCGATCGCATTTCGTCCCGCACAAGACTCCAAACCGAATCAGGCCGCTTGCGTACCCATCTCGCATCAATCCCATGGATAGCGCCCCTTGAATGGTATCCCAACCGGCCATCAAGACCCCCAAAACCGCTGCTGGGTTCAATGCCGATTCGATGACATCGTCCCAAAATGGAGCAACAGCCCCAGACCAGTCGGCAGTATGGAGATTCTGAAATTTGAGTTCGCGGGCGATCGCTTCGTATTCGGGGAGGGAAATCACGTAGGGTAGGTGATACACGCGGTAAATGTCGGCTAAATGCTGCTGCTCTCGGGCGGTAAGCGGTTCCAATCCTTCGTCGGTGGGACGATGGCACCAAGTGGCGAGCATCAGCGTTCCTCCGGGTTTGAGCACTCGATGGCATTCCCGCAGAAACTGCACCTTATCGGGCATATGTTCCCCACTTTCGAGGGACCAAATAAAGTCAAAAGATTCGTCGGCGAAGGGCATATTCAACGCATCGGCCACCAGAAACCCCGCATCGCTTCCCATTTGGGCTTCTACGGCGCGATCGCTTGCCCGGTTAGCTTGCACCGGACTTAAGGTAATGCCAATAGCTTTGGTGGCAAATTTCCGGGCTAAATAGAGAGTACTGCCGCCGATGCCACAGCCGATATCGAGGATTTGTTGGCTGGGTCGAGGGGCGGATAAGCTGAAGTTCTCGCCCAGGGACGTACTCGTCCAGTGGAGTAATTCTTCGATGAGGTCAATTTGAGCCTGCCGCCGTTCTTTGCGTCGATCTCCCTCGGGTCCGTAGTATCCGTGGTGCATGTGCTCTCCCCACACTTGCTCCCACAGGTCGCTAGAGGTATCGTAAAATTGGCGAATGCGGTCGGATAGGCTTGATGTCATCTGCAAAGAAGCGTGGGTGCGCGCGAGTATTGACCAACTCAATTTAGACTACCATTTCCCGTTAAAGTGAGAGAATGAATGGGCGATGTTTGACGGGGGATGGCTCGATCGATTTTTCAACAATCGAGTTGTCTGCAAGTTCGAGAACCGAACCCTCCTAACTCTCGCACCCGACCGACGATTTAAATTCGATCGCCTCTAGCCGATTTCGGGCGATGACTTCTATTAATCAATTTCCGGATCACTCAAAACTGCAATGACCGTTTCTCGAACGATTTGCCTGGGATTTCTCGGTGTAATTACCATTGGCACGATTTTATTAATGATGCCGTTTTCCCTGAGTAGCGGAACGTGGAACGATCCCGTTACAGCTCTTTTTACTGCGACTTCTGCCACTTGCGTCACGGGATTGATTGTTGTCGATACCGGCAGCTACTATTCCTTCTGGGGACAACTTTTTATCCTATCGCTGATTCAGGTGGGTGGGTTGGGCTACATGACTGCGACCACTTTTTTATTAATTCTTTTGGGTCGAAGATTCAAGCTCAAATATAAAGTTGCCTTACAACAAGCTCTCGATACCACGGGGTTATCGGATGTGGGCAATTTACTGCGATCGATTATTGCCACGACACTACTAGTGGAACTGACAGGCGTTTTTTTATTAATGTTTGTTTTCGTTCGGGACTTTGATTTTAGAATGGGAACTTGGCAATCTATTTTTCACAGTATCAGTGCGTTTAATAATGCTGGTTTTAGTTTGTTTGAAGATAGTTTGATGGGGTATGCAACCTCACCCATCGTTAATATTGTCATTCCCGGTCTCGTCATTTTGGGTGGAATTGGCTACCAAGTCATCGTGGAAGTTTATCTCTGGATTCGGAGTAAAATATCTTCAAGTGCAGAGCGTTTTTGTTTTTCTCTTCACTTCAAAATTGTCACGAGCACGAACAACTTTTTGTTTATGCTAGGAACGCTCGTTTACTTTTGTGCAGAATATCATAATCCCCTTACCCTTGCCTCTCTCAACTTAAACGGCAAACTGATGACGGCGTGGTTTCAGTCTGTCATTACTCGAACGGCAGGTTTCAATAGTATCGATCTGGGCCAGATGACCAATGCCGCTTTATTTGCCATGATGATTTTGATGTTAATTGGTGCGAGTCCGGGGAGTACGGGAGGTGGCTTGAAAACAACAACGGTTCGGGTCTTATTTAATTGCACCGAAGCGGTATTACGAGGACGAGAAGATGTTACGATATATCGCCGACAAATTCCGGTAGAACTGATATTAAAAGCTGTGGGCGTTGTGGTCGGTTCGCTCATGACGATCGCCCTCGCGACAGCCGCATTGAGTGTGACCGACCCCAGCCTTGAGTTTATTAGTATTTCTTTTGAGGTTATTTCTGCCTTTGCAACGGTCGGCTTATCTGTGGGAATTACCGCGCAACTTTCTGCGGTAGGAAAGTTAATTATTATTGCGATTATGTATATCGGGCGGGTGGGAATTCTGCTGTTAATGTCCGCAATTTTAGGCGATCCAAAACCCAGTTCGGTAGACTACCCAGAAGAAGAACTTTTAATTGGTTAGCGTTGGGAATAATTTTCAAATGTATTTTTGTGTGGGATACTTAAAACTCGATATGAGGTGTGCATTGTGAATCTAGCGTCTCTCAATTTTTTTCAAAGCTTGCGATCGGATAATCGACAATTTGTTGTAATTGGGTTGGGACGTTTCGGACGCTCGGTTTGTTCGACTTTGCACAGTTTGAACTACGATGTCCTCGCCGTAGACTGCGACGAAAACTTAGTGAATAAAGCCGTCAACGACCAAATTGCAGCTCATGCCATTCGACTAGATACCACAGACCCCTCGGCCTTAAAAGAAGCGGGTGTTTTAGATTTCGATACGGCAATCGTGGCCATCGGAAATTATCTAGCCCAAAGTATTATTACCACCTTAAATTTAAAAGAAGGGGGAGTCGAACACGTCGTCGCTAAGGCCTCTTCTGAAATCCACATGAAGCTGCTCAAAAAAGTAGGAGCCGACCATGTCGTTTTCCCCGAACGGGAAATGGGATACGAACTGGCCCGATCGCTCACGCGACCGCGAATGCTCGATCGATTTGAACTCGATCCCCTCCACAGTATTGTTGAAGTGATTATTCCCGATAAATTTATCGGCAAAACATTAGCCGAATTGGAATTGAGAAACCGCTACGGTTTGAATGTCTTAGCCGTCAGTCATAACAATAAATTTCAGATTAATCCAAACCCGAGCAATCGCTTGGAAAAAGGCTCGGCGATGGTGGTGATCGGGTCGAATAAAGATATCGATCGCCTGCCGATTTAGTCTGGATTCCCCGATCGCTCTGCAACCCGATGCATGATTTAGGAAAATGGAACCTAACTTAATAGAGTGGGTTCGCTTTTTTGATGAGACGGGATAGATTCCTGACGGGGACTGTCTGCGTGTCGCCGATTAGTCCCATGCTTATCGAGTCTTTGGCTTGCGCCGTTTCCCTGCATCTAGTGACCAACCGTGTCAGGACTTACCTCTACCTCTGTGCCTTGGGTTGCTGCGACTGGAATCGCAATTTTCTCTCCCGCGATCGCCCTGGCTCAACCCATTATCCCCGACGACAGTACCGAGACGATCGTGACCCCCAACGGAGATCGCTTCAACATTCACGGCGGACAAACCTCCGATGATGGGGCAAATCTCTTCCACAGTTTCGAGGAATTCGGCTTAGACACCGGACAAACGGCGAATTTTTTCTCCTCTGGGGATATTCAAAATATCCTCGGACGGGTTACCGGGGGGAACGCCTCCTTCATCGACGGCTTAATTCAAGTCACCGGCGGCAGTGCCAACCTCTTTTTAATGAACCCAGCGGGCATCGTCTTCGGCGAGAACGCTCGACTCAACGTCCCGGCTTCCTTTACCGCTACCACTGCCACGGGAATCGGCTTTGAGGGGGGTCGGTTCGATGCCGTGGCATCCAACGACTATACCGACCTGGTGGGAACCCCCAACGCCTTCGACTTTGCCACTCCCACCCCCGGCAGCATTGTCAATTACGGGAATTTATCCGTAGAAACTGGGGCAAATTTGCACTTGTTCGGCGGTACGGTGGTGAGTCCGGGAAACTTGCAGACCGAGGGCGGTAATATTTCCATCGCTGCGGTGGTGGGAGGGAATCGGCTGCGCTTGAGGGTTGAGGGGAATATCCTCGCTCTCGAAGTCTCTCCCACCACCTCTTCTTTTTCGTTATTCAATCCCCGATCGCTCCCGGAACTCCTAACCCTGGGCAAATCCCTCGACCATGCCGATACCGTTGCCGTGAACTCCGATGGCACCGTAGCGTTAAAGGGTTCTGGCGTGCGGATCGAACAGGGAGATATCGTCACCAGCTCGATTTCAACCAACGGGGGAGCGATCGCCCTTAATAGTGCGGCGGGGGAGATAGCGACAACGGACACCCTAGATTCGTCGGCCGCTGCGGGGGATGGCGGATTGGTGACCTTGCAAGCCCTCGGGAATATTAGCACCGAAGATGTGAATGCCTCTAGTATCCAGGGAGATGGAGGTGGGG
>NZ_JADEXN010000212.1 GCF_015207075.1 Zarconia navalis LEGE 11467 | reverse complement strand
CACCCAGGGTTCCGAACAAGTGAATGTTGCCCGGAATCAAGCCGAATAGTTTGTAGGTTTCGCCTTTGACGAACAGCCGCAGGGGGGAGGGTTGAGTCCGATCGATTTCTAGCGCCCGTTCTCCAGTTTCTAGAATCGTTGGCCCTTGGGTGGTGGGGTAGACGTGGGGACCGATAAAGCGATCGTTGTTATCGAACCAGAAAATTTGGGTCGGTGGCAGCAGAGAACCCATCTCCTGGGCGCTATCGGGAGCATAGGGCGCAAAAAAGCCCGCCCCGACGGCCAAAATATAAAAGATAATCAACACAGTCGCCCCAAAGCGGGCGAGGGAATTTTGCTTGAGTTTGGGCCACCACTGCATAAAACGTTAAAGTGTAGATGGAAACCGGACTACGAGGCTTTGGGCGCATCGTGTTCGACGACGAATACATTGGAATACAAATTCGCCACGATTTGCTTGCCCTGCTGGGTCAAGTCCAAATATTTTAGAGCATCTTTGACATAGGGAAAGACCCCATACCAATAGAATTTGGGATAGCCGTTGCGCAAATCTCCGGGGTTTTGGTAGCCCAAACCTTTATTGGTTCCAGTTTCTTCAAATTCGTAGAACAAGGCGCTAATTTTTTTGAGGTATCGCGGATCGCTCAACTGACCGATGAGGTCGGCGGCTCGCACCAAACCGGGATAGTTGATGGTGTCTCGATGGTCTTCGATGGAGGGGACGGGAAAACGGGTCAGTTCGATGTTGCGTTTGATGACTTCGGCATCAATGGGCTTGTGGCCGCCAAACCGTTCGTCAATGAATAATTTACCCCGATCGACGTGGTAAGGAGTCAATCCCGCATCGGATGCCCCCGGAGGTAAGCATACCATGACCCCTTCGATTCCGGTGGCGTACATCCCGTCGCGATCTTGGCGGCAAACACCTTTCACGTAGCCGATATCGTGGCACACCAGAGAAATGATGCAGTGCAACCAATCTTCGCAGGAAACTCCCCCTTGGCGGATTTGTCGACCGCGCAAAATTTCTTGTCCCACCAAGGCGACGAGAATCGTATGTTCGACATTATGGTAGAGAGCATCGCTGTTGGCAATATTTTCGAGTGCCATCCCCCCCGCCCAAGCAATGATATCTTCATAGTCGGGTTTGAGACCACCGTAGGTATGCTGGTAGCCATCGCGCAGATTTTGAACGAATTCGTCGATTAAAAGTTCCGTTGCGTTAAACATTTTTGCTGTCTTTTAAGAAACGATGGAAAATCTTCGATCGGGCTTGAGTCTTGATGGGTTAATATTTAGCGGCGCGATTTTTAATGATGCACCTGTATATATATTAATGTTCTCACTCATGAAGGCGATCGCCTCAAACCCTTGAATTTCTAACTAAATTGGACGAAATTATACCCAGGTCGCGATCGGGAATCCCCCCTTTACGCGCTTCGATCGTTTCTTTTTTGTCAATGAGAATAAATACCTAAGCACAAATGCCGATTTTTTCTAAGTTTTAACCACTTTGTTTTTCTTTCTGTAACAATATGTAATAGATACAACAGTGCGAGTTTAACAAAGCGAATCGATTGAATGGGCTGGCGTTAATTTATCTTAAGCAAAGTGTTAGCAAAAGCCTCGCTCTTCAAGGATAGAGCGCGATAGAATTTATCCCCGAGAGGTACGAGTTTACAAATGTCACCACTGTTCGCAATTGCCTTAATTTCTGCTCTAGTCGCAGCCTACCTTTACCTCAATCTTTCCGAAGAAGTCCCCCGGATGTGTGCTCTGGGAATTGTTGCGATCTGCTTCGTTCTCGATCTGGTTCTCGCACCCTGGCCGATTCAACTGGTGATTCTGACCTTGGTGCTGGTCGTTCCGCGCAAACTGATGGCTCCCAATTAGACCGTTTCCAGACAGCTCGATCGATACTTATCTGTCTGGGGGAATGCAAGCGATGGCTGTAAAAATAGTAAAATATCTTAACACGTAGAGTCGTTTTTCGATTGCCGCCATCCGCCATGACCCTCATCCGCATTCCCCCTTCCTGGTATATTTCCGAAAATAATATTACTCCCGAAAGCGCGTTTCTCAATCGTCGTCGTTTTCTCAAAACCCTGATCGGTGCGGGGGTGGGCGCTGCGGCTCTCTCCATTTCCGGCTGTCGGCAAGACACTTCGAGCAGCGAACTCTCTCCCACCGCCAATACCGTCAACCTCGGTTCCATCCCCCGCAATCCCAACTTTGCGGAGGTCGATCGAGCCATGACACCACGGGATCTGGCCGCTCGATACAACAACTTCTACGAATTTGGTGGAAATAAAGGGATTTGGAAAGCCGCCCAAGCGCTACCTACCGAGGATTGGAAAGTGGAAGTCACCGGAGAGGTGAAAAATCCCCGTACCTACGATCTCGACGACTTGAAATCCCGGTTTCCCATCGAAGAGCGCATTTATCGCTTCCGATGCGTGGAAGCCTGGTCGATGGTGGTTCCCTGGGCCGGATTTCCCATGCGCTTGCTTCTGGCCGATGTCGAACCCACCGCCGCCGCAAAATTCGTCAGTTTTACCTCTTTCTACGATCCGCAAATTACCACCGGCCCCGGCTGGCGGCCCAACAGCTTGCCCTGGCCCTATACCGAGGGACTGCGAATTGAGGAAATGGCTAACGATTTGGCTTTCTTCGCCACTGGCATCTACGGTCATACTCTGCCCAAGCAAAACGGCGCACCCATGCGGATGGTGGTTCCTTGGAAGTACGGCTTTAAAGGGGCAAAGTCGATCGTCAAAATCGAGTTCGTTAAAGAGCAACCCGCCACCTACTGGAATACTCTCATTCCCAACGAATACGGTTTCGAGGCGAACGTGAACCCCAGCCAACCCCACCCCCGTTGGTCCCAAGCGAGTGAGAAGGTCGTTAGTAAGGGTTCGCCCTTATCCTGGACGCGCATCCCCACACTTCCCTATAACGGATACGGCGAGTTCGTGGCCAATTTGTACGCTTGACCCCTATGAGATTTGCGTTGGTCGATCGTTTTCGATCGATGCAACGTTTGGAGATACGATCGCGCTCGCTCCTGCGACCTCAGACTCCAGATAATGTATCGACAGCCGCTTGATATCCAACGCGATCGTCTTGTGCGAGGTACAAGTCCGCCGCTCTTTCCAAATCGGCGATCGCCGCGTCTCGCTCGCCCAGATAGCTGAAGGCTTGTCCGCGCAAGAAGTAGGCATCGGCGAGAGTTTCGTCGATCTCGAGTGCTTTGTTCGCATGGTACGCGGCATTGTGATAATCGCCATCTGCCATGGCTGCGGTAGCTAAGACGACGAAATCATCGCCAACAACGCGCACGGAAGTATCCGATGGGGTGACTTGTTGCCCAAATGCCGGACTAGGGACAATGGCATTGAATAATGCTATAAGTGCAACAGTTCCTAAAGTTTTATGTAGTAATTTCACGGTAATGACCTCGAATTCGGTAAAGCATTCCGACCTGGTCTACCTATTAGTATAAATCGGCAATAAACCTGTTGCCTTCAGCCTTCTGAGGGATGTAAAATTTTTCTGGATTTGATATCATAATAAGTTAGATACGACACAATTTCGCGATCCTCTATCAAAATATAAAAATCTCTTAAAGATCGAACGGTTATCACTTTAAGATTGTTAAGTTGTTGCTAAAAAGTTTAGAGCCGATCGCATCGAGTTTGGTGGCATTAATTATCGTCATTCTGTCTATGGAAATAGCGTATATTTTCGTGCCACCCATCGACTGGTGGTGGGAACTCGTTAGGTGAAACGGAGAAAAACGGAAAGCATCGATAATATTCAACGGTATGACGAGTTGAGAATTGAATTTTGGACGAAATAAAGGGCGATCGAATCTTTGGCCTAAAAATATAACCTCTAAAAAACTCACAGATACCGTATTTTCTCTTTTCGGAGACTTTCATCAATAGTGGTCGAACACGACATCGTCTCAAGCAAGGGTAAATCGTCTAATTTGAGCTGCTATCAGTTGGGAATTTGACTTTGGATAAATTCGCGCATATCACTTTATTTGCGAATGTCGATGCAAATTTCTAGGGATCGAAAAGACCAAAACCACCGATTGATTTAACTCGAGGTTTTCCGATCGGCATTGGCATCGCTATCGTAGCGTCTCGCCATTTCTACCGTCGATTGCTTCAGTCTCTATCGGGAATTTCAAAAATATTTTCCGATCGAACTACTGGCGAAATGGCACGTCTTAGTAGCGAATCCAGTCAATTCACGATCGCAGCTTTGGAGGCTTTAAAAGCCATCGCAATTAACTCCGATATCGTCGATACTCAGCTCTCAACCGAGTTTAGTGCGAAAAATCGGTCAAATTATGGAAGTACGTCCAAAGGCGATCGATCGGCGGACTTAGAAGAACACGATATTGACGAGTACATTGTCGATCTCAAACGGAATTTCCAAAGGTTGAAGAACCCGCAGGACGAGGATCGAAACCGTATTTTTCAAGTTTAATTCGAGTTTAAATTTTCCAGACGCGCGGCGACGAACGTTCCTGACCAGTTCGCTTTTCGCTATAATCTGAAATAAAATCAATTAAAATAAGACCCACCAGGGGCATTGTAGTAGCTTTAAGGACTTAAAACCGACAAACACCGACAGCGAATCGAAATCGTTGCCGATTGGTCGGTCGATCGCTTGAAGATTTGAATTGGAGCATAAATTTTTATCCCAATATTATGGCCGATCGACATTCCTCTGCCGATTCTTCCTCCAAACTGCAACATCCTCCTTCTAAGCTTCCTCGCAAATCGGCACTGTCCCTACAAACGGTTCTCATCGTTCCCTTCATCCTCCAAATCTTTGCGGCTGTCGGATTAACCGGCTGGTTGTCATTGCGCAACGGACAAAAAGCCGTTAACGAAGCGATCGGCCAACTTGGCAACAGCGTCACCGATCGCATCGACGGACACGTTGAAAATTATCTCAATACCCCCCACCTCTTCCATCAAATCAACGATGCCTCCATTCGTAATGGCGGTTTGGATTTAGATGATTTTGAGTCTTTGCAAACCAAATTTCGATCGCTCATCCAAATCGACGAAGCGGTCGATTACATCTACTTCGGCAACGAATATGGGGATTTTCTCGGCGTGCAGGAACTTCCCGATGGGAACACCGTTCTCAAAGTTCGCGATCCTCAAACCGAACCGGAACGAGTCATCTACAACCTCGACGAATTTGGCACTCCCATCGAACAAGTCAAATCCAAAAAATACGATCCCCGTACCCGTCCCTGGTACAAAGCCGCCAAACAAAGAGGTGAGCCGACCTGGAGTCCCATCTTCCCCTCCGCTCATCTGGGGGTATTGCAAATTACCCCCGTCATACCCATTTCTACCCCCGAAGGCGAGTTTCGCGGTGCCCTGGGAACCAACTTGATTTTGTCTCAAATCGGTGAGTTTTTGGCGGAACTCGACATCGGTAAATCCGGTGTGGCGTTTACGATCGAGCGGTCGGGGGACTTGGTGGCCAGTTCCACCGACGAGGAATATCTCATCGAAACGGAGGCGGGAGAAGAAGAGCGAGTCTCGGCGGTTAATGCCCGATCTCCTCTGGTTGCCGCCACCACAGCTCAACTGTTCGATCGCACCGCAGATCTTGCCACCGTGCAGACCTCCCAACAGTTTGCCTACAGCCAAGATGGAGAGCGCTATCTGGTGCAAGTGACACCCTTTGAGGACGGTCGGGGGTTAGATTGGCTGATTGTGGTGACGATTCCCGAGTCGGATTTCATGGCGCAAATTAATGCCAACACTCGCACGACGATTGCCTTGTGCGCGGCCGCCTTGGCAGTGGCCACCGGAGTGGGAATTCTGGCGGCGCGGTGGGTGACGCGACCGATTTTGCAGTTGAACGCAGCAGCCGCTTCGATCGCCCGAGGGGAATGGGAGGCTACCGTTGGCAGTACCCACACCCAGGAAGTGGGAGAGTTAGCAAAATCCTTCGAGCAAATGGCCCATCGGTTGCAATCTTCCTTTACCACCCTCGAAGAAAAAAATGCCCAGTTACAGCATCTCGATAAACTCAAAGATGAGTTCCTCGCCAACACGTCCCACGAACTGCGAACCCCCCTCAACGGTACGATCGGGATTGTGGAATCCATGCTCGACGGTGCGACGGGACCACTATCGGACTTACAACGGCAAAACTTGCAGATGGTCGCGGGGAGCGGTCGCCGCCTGAGCAATCTCGTCAACGATATTCTCGACTTCTCCAAGCTCAAGCACAAAAATATCGAACTGCAACTCAAACCCATTTACTTGCGAGATATTATCGACATCGTCCTTACTTTGAGTCAGTCTCTCGTCGGTAGCAAAGACTTGCAACTGGTGAATGCTATTTCCCCAGAACTCCCTCCAGTAGAGGCTGACGAAAACCGATTGCAGCAAATTTTGTATAACTTGGTGGGCAACGCGATTAAATTTACCCAGAAAGGTTTTGTGGGGATTTCGGCAGAGCAGATCTCCTTCGGGGGGAGCAATCTCCTTGCCGTGACAATTTCCGATACTGGCATCGGGATTGCCCAAGACAAACTCGATCGCGTGTTTGCCTCTTTCGAGCAAGCAGATGGTTCCACCGCTCGCGAATACGGGGGGACGGGTTTGGGGTTGACTGTGAGCAAACAATTGGTGGAGTTGCACGGGGGAGAAATATCGGTACGCTCGATCGTCGATGTCGGCTCTCAATTTACCTTTACCCTGCCAGTGTCCCAACAAAGCTATCGAGTTGTAACCCCTCGAGAATTGCCTGGAGTGTCCCGAGTGCTCGACAGCCAGCAAGAGGGTCGCCGGGACGATCGAATTGTGCTCCTCGATCGCAACGAGATCTCGAACTCAAACCACTCTCTAACCCACAGGAGCGAAATTGAGAATAATAGGAGCCATCGACCTCGATTCAAGATTCTCACTGTCGATGACGAGCCGATCAATTTGCAAGTTCTCGTCAACTACCTAGCTCCGGAATATTACGACGTGACCCAGGCTTCTAATGGTATGGAAGCCATCGCGCTGATAGAAAACGGGTATAAACCCGATTTAGTTCTACTCGACGTGATGATGCCTAAAATGACTGGGTATGAAGTTTGCGGGCACTTGCGCCAAATCTATTCAACCAATGAATTGCCAATTTTAATGCTGACGGCGAAAAATCAAGTCAACGATCTCGTCGAGGCATTGAATATGGGCGCGAACGATTATTTAACCAAACCCGTTAACAAGCAAGAACTCCTCGCCCGAATTCAAACTCATCTCAAACTGGCTTCAATTTATACTGCCTACGGTCGATTTGTGCCCCATCAGTTTTTAGAAATTCTCCAAAAAGAGAGTATTCTCGAAGTCCGTTTAGGAGATGAAGTTCAAAAAAATATGTCAGTTTTATTTTCGGATATTCGCGACTTTACGAGTTTGTCCGAACAAATGACCCCCACCGATAATTTTAGATTTATTAATTCTTATTTATCGACCATGGAGCCAGCGATTTTAGACAATCACGGCTTTATCGATAAATATATTGGCGATGCGATTATGGCTCTATTTGGAGAAAGTGCCGACGATGCCGTCCGCGCGGGGATTATGATGTTGCGGCAACTCCAAGACTACAATCAAAATCGAAGAAAATCCGGCTACGAACCCATTCGCGTCGGCATTGGCATTAATACTGGCGATTTAATGCTCGGAACCGTGGGCTGCGAGCGACGAATGGATGGCACGGTGATTAGCGATGCGGTTAATTTAGCCTCCCGCTTGGAAGGTTTGACGAAACAATATGGCGTACCGTTACTGATATCCCAAAATACTTTTCTAGAACTACAAAATGTAGAGGATTATCAGATTCGTTTAGTCGATCGGGTCAATGTCAAAGGCAAAACAAAACAAGTCTCGGTGTTTGAAGTTTTTGATGCCGATGCCCCTTCTTTGCGAAAAGGTAAAGCCACGACCAAAACCTTATTCGAGCAAGCCATAGTTTTCCATCACATGCAAGCTTTTGAAGAAGCCGCCGAGCAATTTAAAGTCTGCGTGCAACAAGTCCCAGAAGACACCATCGCCCGAGCCTATTTGGCATTGTGCCAGAATCAACTCGAATTAACAGCGCGATCGGCAAGTTAGTTTGCAAATAAGTAATAAGTAATATAGCGGTTATCAATCTGTTGAAGTACAGAGT
>NZ_JADEXN010000211.1 GCF_015207075.1 Zarconia navalis LEGE 11467 | reverse complement strand
CAGCGGTAACTGGTTCTTCGGGAACCCGCAGGCTGAAATCTTGAGTGCGCGCCTGTTCGTCCATCACCTGAAACAATTGGTAGACTTCCGTTTTCGCTCGGTGTTCGGAAATGTTTAAGCCAATTTCTTCTTCTTCGAGGGAGACGCGCAGGGGCCAGAAGCGATCGATAACTCGCAGCAGCAAGTAGGTGATCCCGAACGCCCAGAGAAATCCCACGCCAATGCCAAACAGTTGTACCGCAATTTGAGCGTGACGACTCAACCCCGTCCCGAGGATCTCCAAATCCCCAAACAAACCCACTGCCAAACTGCCCCAAGCCCCAGCAATACCGTGCAGGGCGATCGCATCGACCCCATCGTCGATGTGAAAGCGATCGATCCAGTAGGTTCCCAGAAGCATTATCGCCCCGCCCATCCCCCCAATCAGGGCCGCTTGGGGGGTACTGACAGCGTTGCATCCGGCGGTAATTGACACCAAACCGGCGATCGAGCCGTTGATGAGGACTTCTACTTCTGGCAGTTTGCGCTGGTACCAACCCAATGCCCCAGCCGTCAGCATTCCCATTGCCCCGGCTAAAAAGGTCTGCACCAAAATTCTCGGGACTTGGTCGTTGAGGGCAAAAGTACTGCCGCCATTAAAGCCCAGCCATCCCAACCAAAGCAGCATCGCCCCGAGGACGGAAAAGGATAAATTCGAGCCGTGGATTTTCTGCGATCGCCCGTCGGTGGTAAAGCGACCGGTTCGCGGCCCGATAATTAGCAGTGCTGCCAGGGAAACCCAGCCCCCAACGCTGTGAACGACGGTAGACCCGGCAAAGTCGGCAAACCCCAGTCTCCCCAACCAGCCCGATAGGGTTCCGGTGGCAACGCCGTTCCACGCCCAATGGCCGAAAATGGGGTAAACCAAACCGGAAATGAGCAGGGCTAAAATCAGGTATCCTTGGAAGCGCAACCGTTCGGCAACAGCCCCAGAGACGATGGTGGTGCAAGTGCCGCAGAACATCGCCTGGAAGAAGAAAAAGGCACTGAGTTGGGGATCGTGGGCGAGTTCGAGAAAAAAGTCTTTTGCCCCCACCCACCCCCCAACAGATGCGCCGAACAAGAGGGCGTAGCCGAAACTCCAAAAGAGGACGATGGAGATCCCCACATCGGCGAGGTTTTTGACGGCAACGTTAATATTATTTTTCGATCGGGTCAATCCGGATTCGAGACACATGAAACCGGGTTGCATCATGAATACCAATCCGGCGCAACCGAGAAGCCAGGCTACATTTAAGTCGAGCATTGTTAATAGAGTTAACGTTTTGAATCAGAAGAATCGTTCTCGCTTTTCTCGCACGTTGTGAGGTGCACCCAATGACATTTCCCGATCGATCCCGATTCTCTCAACCAGATCGCTAGCGATCTGTCCCATTCATTTTGCAGGACGATCGTCCCCCGTCTTCCCACCCGAACTTATCTCTCATATCAATCTTGATAGAGTACGAGATCTCATGAGTCTAAGTATCGCCATATACCAAAAGTCAGATCTGTATCCAGATTATCGGGGAAAAATCCGGATTTCCCAATAACATTGTGAGTTTTACTGGGGTTTTTAGAACGTTTTTTGGAAGAAATAACGATCGACGATGCACTCTGCACCCAAATTTCGATCGTGTCGTTGAAATGCCTAACAGCTTACCATTAATGCTTCGGTACCACTCAATACGCCCAAACCCTTGAGTTGCCCTCGAGCGTGGGGTAATATCGAGTTCGGTCAAATGCTTACAATTCCTCGCCAGGCGCTCTGGGGAAGCCAGGGAAGAGAACTCGAGAAGTTTTCGGGTCAGCGATCTTGCTTGTGGGGATCGAACGTTGACCAAGTTGGGGTGGGTCACAAGCCTCGGACTTTTAGTCCGCTCTGGGTTCTTTTTTCAGCCTTTTTATCAGCATCATAATTGCTCCAGTTTTGGTCGCGCCGGTTCGTAGGCAGTAGTCTTCTAATATCTTTAGATGCTCATCCGAAATCCGTAAATTTAGTCTTTTGCTCATGGTTTTTCGTGCAGACAAGACTGTACGATAATCGTATGAAAGCACGTTATACATACCGTATCTATCCCAATCCTTTGCAGCAAAGCAAACTTGCTCGGGTATTTGGATGTGTTCGGGTGGTCTATAACGACGCACTGGCTGTCGTAAAGGCAACACCTGTGGTATGGCCTAGTAATAACGAACTGCAAAAGCTCGTGATTACGCAAGCCAAGAAGACAAAAGCCAGGGAGTGGTTGACCCAAGTTAGCAATATTCCATTGCAACAATCCGTCGCCGATTTGGGCGTAGCTTTTAAGAACTGGTTTGCGGCACTCAAAGGTAACGGTAAAGCTCGGTTCCCCCGATTCAAAAGTCGTTGCGGCAAGCAATCAGCACGGTTTCGTAAGGGCGGTTTCTCGCTCAAGGGAAACAAGCTGTTTTTAGCCAAAATGGGTGGATTCAAGGTGCGTTGGTCGCGCGAGCTACCGAAAACGCCTAGTTCTGTAACCATTGTCAAAAACACAGCCGGTCAGTATCATGCCAGCTTCGTCGTCGAGATCGAACCCAAAAGTGTTGAGCCGATTCGCGAGTCTATTGGTATCGATCTGGGTATCAAAACCTTTGCTTTCCCCAGTGTAGGCGGCCCGATTAATGCCCCCAGTTACAGTCGGTTAGACCGAAAGATTAGACGCGCGTCAAAGCGAATGGCGCGGCAGCAAAAAGGCTCCAAGCGCCGTAAAGCCACCCGGATGAAGATTGCTAAGTTGCATTTGAGGATTCGCAACACCCGCAAAGATTTCCTGCACAAAACAAGTACGAAGCTAATTTGCGAAAACCAAACGGTTAGCCTCGAAAACTTGAACGTGTCGGGCATGGTGAAGAATCGCAAACTGGCTCGGGCGATCTCGCAACAGGGATGGCGTGAGTTTCGCACCATGCTAGAGAGCAAAGCCGCTGGGCATATCAACCGGACGGTAAACGTCATCAACCGATGGGAGCCGACTTCTCAGGTTTGCTCTGATTGTGGTTTTAAGTGGGGCAAACTCGATCTATCAGTGCGCTCCATCCTCTGCGTAAGCTGTGGTGCTAAGCACCACAGGGATGAGAACGCCGCCAAGAATATAGAAATAGTCGGGGCAGGATATGTCCACGACTCTAAACGGACGCGGAGGGCGCGTAAGACGACAACGGTCGCAATGCCTGTCGAAACGTCAAGCCATGAAGTAGCGCATCAACTCAGTTTGTTTGCCTAGCTTCAGAATCCCCCTTACTTCAGTCGGGGGAGTATGTCAAGTTCGTTACCGACCTGCCTACCCAACTCGAGGGAGTTCTGACTGTTTCAAGATTTGACTCATTCAAGCACGCGCTAAAGCGTAGCGGAACGCACGATCGCGACTAAATAAGCGCACATCATGCGCGAAGTACTTACTATACACAATCCTAAGCGGTTGTGTCTTTCCATCAGATATTGCCAATCAATCAATGGCAAACTCGCGATCGATTTTAGACGCACGCCAGCCTGCATGTCGAGGCAAAGTGAAAGTCTTATGTTTGTTGCGCTTCGATCTCGGTCGAGATTGTAGTGTCGGGCGATCGTCGCCGGTTAGCGGTTGGCCGTCGCCAGAAAGTGTTTATCCACCAGTTCGGACACCTCTGCGGGACGAATGCGGCTGTGACGGGTTTTGCTGGGCATGAAGACGAGGTTCGGGCCGGCTTTGCAATGTTTGAGACAGCCGGTTTTTTTGATATCTACCCGATCGCTCAATCCTCGATCGTCGATCGCCTTTTCCAGGGCTTGATAGACGGCTTTACCGCCTCGCTTGCAGCAGTCGGACTTTTGACAGACGAGAATCTTCCCCTGGGTCAAAATTTTCTTTTCCTTGCCAACCGGCAGCGGCGAAACCTTCCGAGACGATAACTCACCACCGGCCGAAAGCGGTGTTAGCTCTTCGGCTTTAAACTCGTTGCGACCTTTTTTAATCTTTCTCGTCCCGGCAATCGACACCCAGTCTCCTGGCGCGAGGAAGGGGACGGTGGCGCGCAGGGGTTTTGCCAATTTAATGAAGAACTGTCCGTCCTCGGTCGAAAGCTGGACTCGCTTGGGGGTGAAATTGTCTTTGCGGACGATGTTGACAATTTGCCCCTGGAGGCTGAAGTCGGATTCGAGTTGGTATTTGGCTTTACCCATAACAGTTGACCGTTGGCAAAAACGTAGGAGGACAGGAGGAGAGTAAGGAGGACAAGTGGTGGGTTAGATAAAAAGTTTTCCGATTTTCCCCACGGCACACTTGAAGTCGAGCTGGCTCTAAACCCCTAAAAGGCAATGGTTTTATTGAATTTTAACCATCAGGCGTTTCGCGAGCGGCTCGGTGAATTATTGATAATTATACTCAAGAATCTAATATATTCCTCATCCGATCGAGTTTTCTGACGGCGGGTTGACAAGATTGTAAATTTTTGTTACAAATAGTTACATAAGGTTAAAAACAAAAAACGGAGACCCCAATGCAATCAGTTAAAGGAAGCATCATTGACGACCAAGGCAAAATGAACAACTTTGCCATCGAACCCACCGTTTACGTTGACGAAGAGAATCGCACTGGCTTTACCCCCTACGCCGAAAAGCTCAACGGTCGTTTGGCGATGATCGGATTTGTTTCGGCGATCGCATTTGAATTGCTTACCGGACAGGGACTCATCGAATGGTTTACCAACCTGTAAGCGGCAATTTTCAACCAACTTTTTCTCGAAACGCAATCATTTTTATATCCTTTCTATTGAGAAGCCGGGTTTTTCAACTAATTGAGAAACCCGGTTTCTCGATCGGTAAGAGCGCTCGATCGGGGAATGGGGAAAAGAGTTTCAGGGCGACCCATTACCTCCGATCGCCGATCGAATTTTCTGTAAAGACGATCGCCAGAAAATATTAAAATACGTAAACAAATCCATCGGAAAAATTTGAAATGCGAGTTGCAATTGTAGGCGCGGGACTAGCGGGAATGGCGGCGGCAGTGAAACTAGTCGATGCCGGACACCAGGTGGAAATATTCGAGTCCCGGCCTTTCGTGGGTGGCAAAGTCGGCAGTTGGGTAGACGCAGACGGCAACCATGTCGAGATGGGGTTGCATGTTTTCTTCGGATGCTACTACAACTTGTTTGCCTTGATGGAAAAAATCGGGGCCGTGCAAAACCTGCGCCTAAAAGAACACACTCATACTTTTATTAACGAAGGCGGACGAATCGGAGAACTCGATTTTCGCTTCCCCATCGGCGCACCATTTCACGGATTGAAAGCCTTTTTCACCTCCACTCAACTGACGACCCAAGATAAACTGCAAAATTCGATCGCCCTGGGCACTAGCCCGATCGTTCGCGGTTTGATAGACTTCGACGGAGCGATGAAAACCATTCGCGACCTCGATCGCATCAGCTTTGCCGACTGGTTCCGTTCCCACGGTGGCAACAACGGCAGCCTGAAGCGAATGTGGAATCCGATCGCCTACGCCCTGGGATTTATCGATACGGAAAACATCTCGGCGCGGTGTATGCTCACCATTTTTCAGCTTTTCGCCGCTAAAACCGAAGCCTCAGTTCTGCGGATGCTCGAAGGTTCCCCTCACACCTACCTTCACGACCCCTTAGTTAAATATCTTGAAGAACGGGGCACTCAAATCCATACTCGGCGCAGAGTGCGGGAAGTTTTGTTTGGCGAGACGGCTGGTGAAACCCGCGTCAACGGGATTGTGGTAGCACAGGGGGAAACCGAAGAAACCATCGAGGCGGATGCCTATATCTTCGCCTGCGACGTGCCGGGAATCCAGAAGGTGTTACCGCAAGAATGGCGCAAGTGGCCCGAGTTTGACAATATTTATAAACTCGAAGCGGTTCCGGTTGCCACGGTGCAACTGCGCTTCGACGGCTGGGTGACGGAACTCCAAGACGAGGAGAAACGCCAGCAATTGCAGCACGCCGCCGGTCTCGATAACCTGCTGTATACAGCGGATGCCGACTTCTCCTGCTTTGCGGATTTAGCCCTCACCAGTCCCGGAGACTATTACAAAGAAGGGGAAGGTTCGCTGATGCAACTGGTTCTCACCCCCGGCGAGCCGTTCATCAAACAAAGCAACGAAGCGATCGCCCATCACGTCCTCGAACAAGTGCGGGAACTCTTCCCTTCCGCCCGCAATCTGAATATGACTTGGTACAGTGTCGTGAAGTTGGCGCAGTCGCTATATCGCGAAGCACCGGGTATGGACCCCTACCGTCCTCCCCAGCAAACCCCCGTAGCCAATTTCTTCCTGGCGGGAAGTTACACCCAGCAGGACTATATCGATAGTATGGAAGGGGCGACGATTTCGGGAAACCAGGCGGCTGATGTGGTGCTGGCGAATGCAAGCAAGCTCAGTGGTACTGAGGAACTCGTCGGGACGGCATCACAGAGTTAACTCGAATGAGGCGATCGCGTCACAGCTGCGAGAAAAAGAGATCGCACAAAGCGCGATCGCGCCGTTTAGCTGTTTACCTCGGACTCTAAAATTGCCGTTTCTCCGTGGGGTTTTCTGCTGGGCACTCAAATCCTAGGTTAGAGTTGGGGGCTGGGACAACGAAGGGAAGCTTAGGGGTGATATTGCTCGGTAGTACGATCGGTTTAGCCCTAGGCATTCCGGCAGCACTCCGGAGGCGAAATGCGAGCGTTATTTTGCGATCGATTGCCGGTGCAGTTGTGGGAACTATTGTCGGTGTCCTACTTGCCGTCGTGGGTTTCGAGAAACTGAGCGGTAATTCCCTCGGTGGCGGGTTAATGTTGATGTGGTTCGTGCTGCCGGGTATTGTATCTGTGACGGCGATCGTGGCAGGAGAATTGGCAATTTTTTGGTTCGAGCGATCGCGGCGGCGACATTAAGGATTTCGATCGACCTTTAACTGAAGAACGCTCGATCGAAATGGGAGGCAGACTCTGAGCATTCAGCGATCGGCTATAGATACTCGCACAAAGCCAAAATTCCAGGAGTCTTTGCGAGAGCGAGGTTAAGGTTGTAAGCTGTATCGGGGTTTTTGGCTGGCGGCAGACTGATACGATTGTTTGTTGAGTTGTTGTCTTCTGATTTCAACTTTCTCTAATTTTATATATTTCATATTTATCGTATTCGTAATATTTTAATTTAAAAAATATAACAATTTAGAAAAATTCGATTTTAGATTGTTTAAAATTAAACGAGCCACTTAAAATCATTTTCCGATATTCTTTCAACGTGCGATTTCACCAAGCCAATATTCTGGTCGTGTGGAATTCTGAATAAAAGTTGCAACTTTCATTTATCTAGCTTTTTTTTGCCCGATTTTGAGTGCCCGTAGCGGAATACTTATCCACTAATAGTCCTACCCGGATTTAAAAGCCGATCGCTCTATGGGACAGCTTATGGAAGAGTTGCGATCGACAGAAAATCGGATCGCGTTTGCGCGACAATCTTTCAACGATGCTGTTACCCTTTACAACACAAAACGAGAAGTCTTCCCCAGTAATTTAGTGGCGAGTACATTTAATTTTTCTGAAGCACAACTCCTCGAAGAATCTTCTCCAGAAGTCAAAGAAGTTCCCCGCATTTCTTTCTAATCACCTATGAATTTCTTCGAACATCAAGATCGAGCCAGACAGAATACCCTTTATCTGATTGGTTTGTTTTTGCTAGCGATTCTGGCAACGATCGTGCTTTTGTATGGGGCGATCGTCTGGGCGCTAAACGAAAAACTCACTTGGCAACCCGAACTGTTCGCGATCGTTGCGGCAGGAACTGTGCTCTCGATCGGTTCGGGAAGTGTCTACAAATTAATCCAATTACGGGCGGGCGGCAAGGCGATCGCCGAAGACTTGGGCGGAAAGTTGATGAACACTGCTTCCGCCAACGATCGAGAACGGCAATTGCTCAACATCGTCGAGGAAATGTCGATCGCCTCTGGGATACCAATTCCTGCCGTTTACATCCTCGATCGCGAACGGGGAATCAATGCTTTTGCTGCGGGGTTTACCCCCAACGATGCGGTGGTTGGGGTGACGCGAGGATGCCTCGAACAGCTCGATCGCGACGAACTCCAAGGGGTGATTGCCCACGAGTTCAGCCACATCCTCAATGGAGATATGCGCCTCAACTTGAGATTGATTGGTATTCTCCAGGGTTTGCTCCTCATTCACATCATGGG
>NZ_JADEXN010000210.1 GCF_015207075.1 Zarconia navalis LEGE 11467 | reverse complement strand
ACCCAGAACTGCCCCCCCAAAAAACCATCCGAGAACCCATCCAAGAATTTACTCCCGAACCCGACAGCCACTCTGAATCCCTCGAACCCGAACCCGAACTCGACAACTCAAACCCCTCATCGAATGGCTTCCAACCTCCGTCCTCTTCTGCCGAGATTTATGGGAAAGTCCACGTTCGACGCATTTTCACCTCGTTATTTCCCAACAATCCCTCTCTAAATTCGCAACCGCCCAAGGATTTGTGAAGAGCAGCGAACTGAAAGTCTCTTAGAGCCATAGATCGTGGAGAATGGATCGTCTCTAGCATTGACTCGTCTGTTCGTTCTCATTCCCTTTTTCCAAAAGCAAGAAGTTTCATATTCACCCAAATATGCCCGTTCTCACTTCTTGAGAGTAGTTTTTATCGTCACAATTGAGAATTATTGAGAGTGAATAAGTTTAATTACTTAGAAATCTTTCACAACATTCGTTATTTTTCACCGATCGGATATTCCTCTCGGAGCAACTTTTTAGCAGTCTGCGACCGATCTTCGAGAGCGTAGATGATTTTTCAACATCCTAGAAACGAGTTGAAAAATCTATGAGTGCCAGAAAGTCTAAAAAGGAGCAAAAACTCGTTTTCGCGTACGCGACAGGTTCGGCACGATCGGCATTTCCCGATGCGATCGTGCCAAGCTGTAAAATTGGGAGTTAGCTGAAGGTGGAGTTTTACCTAGACCTTCGACAATATAGACGTTACAAGGGATCTATGCATCCTTAGTCATCCGAACCGAAACAGTTTTTTCCGGAGAATATCAATATCTGGGGGATGCTTAAATCCTGTCCCTTCGAGATTCCGAACCCAGTATTGATAAGTATTAGTACTTATCAATACTGGGAATTCTGCAACTTTAAACAGAGCTGCAAGTGTATCTAAAAACAGGCAAAATACTTCGATAGTTTATCGACACATAAAATTCTTAATAAATTTTAACAATTAATTGGTATTAGTTAAACTAATCAAAGCTAAAAACAAAGACAATCAACTTCCCAGCAAAATTCTAAAATTTTAATTAAAAACAATTTTCAATTCATGTTAGGATACAAAACCAGCAAGGAAATAAATGTAACTTTCGGCTTCAAATCATTATTCAGGAGCATCAAAAACGATCTCGAGAAATTCAATCTGGGGATTCATAAAATTTGCTCCTGCGCGGTAATTGGCAAAAAAAATACACCTCTACACATAAGGAGCAATTATGGTACAAGCGAAGGCAGGATTTAAAGCAGGGGTACAAGATTACCGCCTGACCTACTACACGCCAGACTACACCCCCAAAGATACAGATATTCTGGCTGCTTTCCGATTCATCCCTCAGCCGGGAGTCCCTCCGGAAGAAGCATCAGCCGCCATCGCCGCCGAGTCTTCTACCGGAACCTGGACGACAGTTTGGACCGACGGACTCACGGATCTCGATCGCTATAAAGGTCGCTGTTACGATTTTGAAGCAGTTGCTGGGGAAGATAACCAGTACATTTGCTTTATCGCCTATCCCCTAGACCTATTTGAAGAGGGTTCGGTCACCAACTTACTGACCTCTCTAGTGGGTAACGTTTTCGGGTTTAAAGCTCTGCGGGCACTGCGTTTAGAAGACCTTCGCATTCCCATTGCTTATCTGAAAACCTTCCAAGGACCGCCCCACGGTATCACCGTCGAGCGCGATCTGCTTAACAAATACGGTCGCCCTCTGCTCGGTTGCACCATTAAGCCTAAATTAGGTCTGTCGGCGAAGAACTACGGTCGTGCCGTTTACGAATGCTTGCGCGGCGGTCTCGACTTCACCAAAGACGACGAGAACATCAACTCTCAGCCCTTCATGCGCTGGCGCGATCGCTTCCTGTTCGTTCAAGAAGCCATCGTCAAAGCTCAAGCCGAAACCAACGAAATTAAAGGTCACTACCTCAATGTGACTGCCCCAACCTGCGAAGAAATGATGCAGCGGGCTGAGTTTGCCAAGGAAATTGGCACGCCCATCATCATGCACGACTTCCTCACCGGTGGCTTCACTGCCAACACCACTTTGGCTCGCTGGTGTCGCGACAACGGTCTGTTGCTGCACATTCACCGCGCCATGCACGCCGTGATCGATCGTCAGAAGATCCACGGCATTCACTTCCGCGTCCTGGCCAAGTGCTTGCGGATGTCTGGTGGCGATCACCTCCACTCCGGTACGGTGGTCGGTAAGCTCGAAGGTGAAAAAGGCATCACGATGGGCTTCGTTGACTTGATGCGCGAAGACCACATCGAAGAAGACCGCGAGCGCGGTATCTACTTCACCCAAGACTGGGCCTCTCTACCGGGCGTGATGCCGGTGGCTTCCGGTGGTATCCACGTCTGGCACATGCCGGCTTTGGTGGACATCTTCGGCGACGATTCCTGCTTGCAGTTCGGTGGTGGAACCTTGGGACACCCCTGGGGCAACGCACCGGGCGCAACCGCCAACCGCGTGGCACTCGAAGCCTGCGTCCAGGCCCGCAACGAAGGTCGCAACCTGATGCGCGAAGGTGGCGATGTGATTCGCGAAGCTTGTAAGTGGAGTCCCGAACTTGCCACGGCTTGCGAACTGTGGAAAGAAATCAAGTTCGAGTACGAAGCGATCGACACCGTTTGATTTCGACGAACGATTCGACCGAACGCAGCAATCGACACCGAACGATTCGGCTCGACGATGGTAGATGTTAGATGTTAATAAATTGTTAATATCTAACATCCACAGTCTGGTGCGTTCTTTTGAATCCGGGCTGGGATGGGGGAAAAAAAATGGATACGAAGCAAGTTGCCAAAGAAACGGCAAAAGTGTTGCAAAGTTACCTGACCTACCAAGCTGTACAGATGGTAATTAAGCAATTGTCTGAAACCAACCCTCCTTTGGGTATTTGGCTGCGACAATTCTCCTCAAACAACAGGATTCAAGATGGGGAAGCCTATTTGCGAGACCTGATGGGAGAAAAGAAAGATCTCGTTTTGCGGATTTTGACCGTTCGAGAACATCTTGCAGAAGAGATGTTGGATTTTATGCCAGAAATGGTGCGAACGGGAATCCAACAAGCAAATATCGAGCACCGCCGTCAGATGTTAGAGCGCATGACTCAAACCCAAGACCCCAGCTCGATCGATCCAAATGATGTCACTCATCCCGAGAGCGACATCAACGATTCTCCCGACTAACTATTATTTCTGATTTCACCAACAGGAGCTAATTTTCATGAAAACGTTACCCAAAGAGAAGCGTTACGAAACCCTCTCTTACTTGCCTCCCTTAGACGATCGTCAGATCTCCAAGCAAATCGATTATATGCTCGATCAAGGATTTATTCCGGCGATCGAGTTTGAGGAAAATCCCAGTCCTTCCGATCACCACTGGACGCTGTGGAAGCTACCTTTGTTTAGCGTTTCAACCTCCCAGCAGGTTCTCAACGAAGTGCGCGAATGCCGTTCGGAAAACCCCAACTGCTACATCCGCGTGGTAGGTTTCGATAATATCAAGCAGTGCCAAACGGTCAGCTTCATCGTTTACAAGCCCAACACCAGCCGTTACTAAGTTGAAGTCATTCAACTTAACGCTCTAGCAATATAGTCTAAATACTGATGCTTTCAGTTGTTTTCTCAATGGAAACGGCTGAAAGTTTTTTGTTGTCGGTTTTTGTCTCAACGGTGCTGAAACTACCAAGGACTACCGATGGTGGTAAATGCAGACCAATAGTAGGGATGAGAAAGATTAGTATTTTCGATGTGAGACAGTGTTGGCGGCAGGAGAATGCTGCCGTGCAAACCCGAACCGCGCAACTCGCCCGACTCTACCCTCACATTACCGCGAATCATCGCGATTTGAGCTTGTCGCAATGCTTCGGCTTTGACCGGTGCATCTTTCAAGTAGCTGTAAAACTCCGTCATCAATGCCAAAGTCCCCTCATCGCTGACGTACCACAAACTCGCCAATGCTGATTTTACCCCGGCAGCCACCGCTAACCCGGCAAAACCCAACTCTGCATCCGCATCTCCCACAGCAGTTCGGCAAGCCGACAGAACCAGTAGTTCCACGGCCGGATCGTTCCAACCCAACTGTCGCAGTTCGTCGAGGTGTAACTTCTCATTCCACAGTTGGATGTATGAATTACTCGGATCGCCCGATTGGAATTCGCCATGGGTTGCCAGATGAACGATCGGGTAAGAAAATTCTTGACGTTGAGCGACTAAATTCGATCGGGTAAAACTTTTGTCGATAAACGCTTCTCCCTGCCAGATCTCCTCGGTAATAGTGGAGAGTTCCACCGGAACGGCGGGTAGGGGGTTGAGATTTTCAAACGTACTCGCCCCCATTCCCAGTGCTTGGGTATTCTGTAATGCCCGATAGCGGGTGTCAATGAGGCTGAGGCTGGGAATCATGCTGAAGCTGTATTGTTCCACCAAAAAC
The DNA here is from genome assembly GCF_015207075.1 of Zarconia navalis LEGE 11467. Lineage (GTDB taxonomy): Bacteria > Cyanobacteriota > Cyanobacteriia > Cyanobacteriales > Geitlerinemataceae > Zarconia > Zarconia navalis. The sequence continues at coordinate 3,870 of NZ_JADEXN010000210.1, read as the reverse complement.
CGATCGCCATCGTGCAATGCAGCCATCGGGAGAGTTCGCAACCCCTCATCCATCGAAAACAGCAGGGTATCGGTTGCGGCAACGGCGAGTTCGTCTTCTAGAGGGGCAATCAGCCATTGATAGAGTTGTTGGGCGCTTTCGAGATAGCGATCGGAATTGCGATAGCGAGGAGCGGTGAGGAGGCGGCGCAATTCCCGCGCGGTGGCGAGAACTTGTTCTTTGCCGACACCGGAAACCCGTTGGCGGACGGGAACGCCATCGGGGGCGAACAGCACCAGTTCGATTTGCTCCGGCAGAAGATTAATATAAACCACCGCCGACTGATTACCCGTTTGTTCGGCAATTCTCCCCAATGCTTCTTTGGCATTTTCCACGCCGCCAGACTCTTCCGAACGATCTTCGCCGAAGTAGTTGGCATATTCGTTATTTCGCTGTCGTTCGATGGTCGCGACTTCCGCCATCGAAATCGCCGTTGAGGAACTACTGAAGGTATTGAAACTATCGGAAATTGCCAGAACGCTACTGGGATTGGCTTTTTGGGAGATCGCGTCGATACTGTTATCTGCCAGACTCGTATAAATATCTGTGTCTGGGTTGAAGCTGCGGTTGCGGATCGTTTCAGAGGCGATCGTATCGGGGGATACGGTCAAAATTGTTGCGGTGTCTGGATTGAGAGAAATCGGGTCGATCGCATTGCTGTTGCTGGGAATAACATTTTCCGAGGCATTAGAAATATCTGGGGCGCGATCGATATCGTTATTTTCCGGTACGATTGCTGCCGTCTGGGCGATTGCTTCTGCGAGTCGATCGGATTCTCCAAGTTCCTCGGGCAGTTCGATGGGCAGTTCCACCGCAGAAATCGCCCCAACTCCTTCGTTAAGACTGACAGTTCCATTCCCCAACGCACCCTCGGACACCACCGTTCCCGTATCGATGTTTCCGGCGGCATTCAGAGCAATATCCCCAGCAGTTCCCGTTTCGGCGCGGCTGGTAATGTCTCTGGTGGAAATATTGCCGCCAGTACTGGTGACGGTAATATCGCCGCTATCTTCAAAGGCGATCGAACCGATATCTCCCGTCGTCACGTCCTCCGTCGCCGTCACGGTAATATCCCCCGAATCTCCCGTTTCCGACTCGCTGGTAATATCGAGGGTCGTCACCGAACCATCGGTAGCCGTGACGGTAATATCCCCCGAATCCCCACTGGCAAGGGATGTGAGGTTCCCCGTCGCTACCGTCGTCCCGTTGACGATAATCTCGCCACTATCGCCACCGTCGGCTTGGGTGGTAATCGAACCGGTGTTGACGGTGTTGTTGAGGCTGGTCACGACCAGATCGCCGCTTTCGGTAAAGCCATCAGATATGATGTCCTCAGTTTCGATCGCCCCATTTGCCGAGAGGGCGATATCCCCGGCAACCCCATCCTCAGAATGGGAATTGATGGCTAAAGTCCCCAACAAACCAGAACCGACAGAAGCGGAAATATTGCCATTGGTGCTGGTGAAGTTGATATCGCCGCTGCGGGTTGCCCCCTCCGAGATAATTTGAAAGGTCGTGATGTCACCATCTGCCGAGAGGGTAATGTTGCCACCTTCCCCGTTCGCGGAAAACGAATCGAGATTGGCCGATCCCACATTGGAGTTCCTCAGTGCTGTGGTGTCGATACTGCCGTTTGTGGAGGTGAAGATCAAATCTCCACTCTCAAAAGTGCCTTGGCTGACAACTTGTCCGGTGGTAATATCTCCAACGGCTTCTAGGGTAATATTGCCGGAGTTCGGCCCAGAGCTTTCAAGGCGACTGGCACTCGTATCGATCGCGCCGCCACTGGTTATGCGAATATTGCCTTTATAGGAATTAGCGGTGCGGGTCTCGAGCGCCCCGGTGGTAATATCGCCCCCGGCTTCTAAAACGATCGCCCCTCGTTCTCCCAGACTCGAATCGCTGCTATCACCCGTAATGGCGGTTTCGATATCTCCGGCAGTGGTATCGATATTCACCCCCTCTCCACCCGAAACAGAGATATTCCCCCTACTAGTATTGATATCGGCCAGAACGATATCTCCGGGTTCGTCGAGAGTTCCCACTTCCAGGGTAATATCCCCCCGACCGGAAGAAATTTCCGTTCCCGGTGCCTGAAAAATCCCCCCCGGCCCCGCTTCGCGCAAATTAATGTCGGCATCGTCGCTATTGGCTTGCAGGAAAATATTTCCATTCCTCTCAGACGTGTCGATATCGGCATTCACGTGAATGCTGCGTCCGGCTCGAAATTCCAGGGAGGAAACGGAATCGGTGACGATATCTTCTTGGATGGTGATGTCGTTGTGTGCCAGCAGAGAAACCGAACCGGTTTGCTGACTTACCAGATCGGGATCGGTGGTGACATCGCCATCAATAGCGGTGAAAGAGGCATCCGTACCATCCTCGGCGATCGTTAGGTTGCCGATGGTGATGCTTCCCTCTTCTCCCGGTGCGAGCAAGGAAATATTGCCGTTATTGGTACCGATCGACCCGCCACTGGTATCCACCACACCGCTGGTGCTCTCAAAGGTAATATCGCCCCCCGGATTGCCTGTGGAGAGGATTTCCCCGGTGAGAACGTCGAGTTGGGCATTTAAGGCGATCGCCCCGCCGGTTCCCGTCGTCGCACTGGCATCGAGAGACCCCGATCGGGTATTGACTTCTCCTTGGCGGCTTTCGAGGGTAATATCTCCCCCATCAATCTTGCCGGTGGTATCGATCTCGATCGCGGTAATATCGCCATCGGCGGTAATGGCTACTGTACCCCCAGTTCCTGGATCGGCGCTAGAGTCGATCGTCCCGCTTGTGGTATCCACTGCGCCATTGGTACTCGTGAGTGCAACAGTCCCGCCGACACCTCGACCGGAGGTATCGATATCTCCGGTCGTAATATCCCCATCGGCGGTAATATCGAGGGTTCCCCCAGTTCTCGCGCCGAGGTCGATATCCCCGCTTGTGGTGTCCACAGCACCGTTCGTACTGCTGAGGGTAACTGCTCCGCCATCTCGCTGCGCGGTGGTAATGTCTGCGGTGGTAATGTCTGCGGTGGTAATGTCTCCGGCGGCAGTGATGTCGATGGTTCCCCCATTTCTCGCGCCGAGGTCGATGGTTCCCCCCGTAGTATCGATCGCCCCCTCGCGACTCTCAAGCGTCACCGTTGCCCCATCTTTGCGACCCGTTCCCGTTATATCGGCAGTGGTAATATCGCCCCGTGCCGTCAGCTCGATGGAACCTGCCGAGCCATCATCGCCGCGAACCTCGATGCTCCCGGTCGTAATTTCGCCGGAGTTACTATCGAACGCAACGAGACCTCCTTGGTTAAAACTACCGGCATTGAGGGAGGTTATCGTAATATCACCTTCGGCATTGAGGATCGCATCGCCACCACTGGTCTGATGACCGCGAGTGGAAATTTGTGCCATCGTCTCGATCGCACCGCCACTGTTGAGAACGATCGTTCCTCCAATATTTTCGGCCTCTGCCAAGATATCGCTGGTGGCGATATTACCACCAGCGCTCAAGCGAATGGTTCCCGCACTTCCCGATCCGACTTCAATCCCAAGTCGTTCGTCGAGCACGATCTCGCCACTGCTGGCGGTAATGGTTCCGCCACGGGTATCGATATTTCCCCCCGAACTGGTGAGGGCGATCTCGCCCCCGATACCGTCTCCATCATCGCTACTGGCATTGAGTTCGCCGGTTGTAATATCTTCCGTTGCCGTCAAATCGATCGACCCGCCAGTTGCCGACTCGGCAGAGGTACTGGTATTGAGAACGCCTAGTTCGATCGCGCCGTCGGTGGCGTTGAGTGCGACACTGCCGCCATCGCCTGTGGTGGAGGATGTATCGATC
>NZ_JADEXN010000209.1 GCF_015207075.1 Zarconia navalis LEGE 11467 | reverse complement strand
CGGTACAAGTCAGCACGTCCAACTCCAACAACAACTCCGCCCAGCGGGGGTCGCGAAACTTCTTCTGGCCGTGCATATCTTGGGCCATCTCGGCTTCGTGACAGCGGTTGCAGGTCTCGTTAGTAACGGGTTTAAATCCTTCGTGGCAGGAACTACAAGACTCTTCAAACAGAACGTGTCCGTTGGAGGTTTCTCCAGGAAGGAAGACACTGCGCTTATCCATGGCAAAAGCCCCCGTCAGCCACACGCACAAAATTAGGACAACGCCGAGAATGGCAATGTTGGATTTGAAAAATTTGCCGGGTTTGAACCGCTTGCCGATATCGAACGCCATGAGTTACCTTTCAAGCCAGCAGGAGTAAGATGGTTGCGATCGTACCCATGCCGCCGAAAACAGCACCGAAGATTCCCCAATTGACGGAAGACTTTGGCTGTGCGGTAGGTGTTGATGCGGCAGGCGTTGATGCCGTTACCGCTTCGAGTTCGACGGTTTTGGAGTCGTAATCGGCCCCGGAAAGCATGATTTCGGTAATCGCGCCGTAAGCTTCTACCCAAGCCTGCTTGACATCTGCCGTCCAATCGTTGCCCAAATACTGCTCGAAGGTGGTGAGGATGGCATTACCCACCAGGGGATAATGTTCCGGCAGCGCCCCATATTGAACGTGTCGCGCGCCCAAACCTTTGAGGGGACTTTCGAGAGCATCGGGTTTGCGCAGATTTTCCACCACCAAAACCAGGGAGGCAATTAGCTTTTTCTGTTGTTCTGCCAGGTCGGTTGTGGCAAATAGGGGCTTGGCTTCTGGATACATCCGAAACAAGTTTTCGTAGAAACTCGCCCCAAATTCACCGGCACGAGGTTTGATTTTCTCGAAGGAACTTTCTAGAAGTTCGACGTTTAAAGACATTTGTGTTGACAACAGGATAGTAACGATCTCTCGGGAAAATTAAGTCGAAGAAGACTTAACTAACTGGCTATGTATCGTATCGAAATCAACGTTTAAATTTGTATCGTCGATAACAAATAAATTAATAAATGCTGATATTAAATCAAAATGATTCAATAATTGAATGTCAGGTTTTCTTGAACTAAAATAATGTGCTAACTACTTCAATTCATGAATTTATGAGGTTTCGATCGCCTAAATCTATTTCAGAATATCGGTTCGAGCGATCTAGGAACTTACATTGCTCAAAATAAAATGCATGGAGTTCATGAATAAAATGCATAGCCAATCGATAGATTGAGAAAATTTACCCATTTTTTGCAACTTTTGATACAAAAGTAAAACTAAAAATAATTAGGGTAGATGAAGAAATCGAGAACAGAGCGTACAGTTTCGTAATATTAAAAATTGTAAATGAAGACATTCGATCGCATTTGGCGATTCATCGGTTCGATTCAACTTGCAGTTCCCCTGCTCGGTGCGATCGTTCTCGTATTAGTTGGCGCAACATTTTACGAATCTAAAGTGGGTTCGGTTTCGGTTCAGCACGAGATTTACCAAAGTCCTTGGTTCGGGGCTTTGATGTTCCTTCTCGCTGTCAACTTAGGGGTTTCGGCTCTCAATCGCTATCCTTGGCGCAATGCCCGGCAAGTCGGTTTTGCCCTCACGCATCTCGGTTTAATCGTGATTATTGCCGGTTCTGCGGCGGTGATTCACCTGGGAGTAGAGGGAATGCTACTGGTGAGAACCGATCGCGGTGCTAACAACCAAGTTCGGATGCAAGGGGATTTACTCGAAGTGATGAATCCCGATCGAACCGTTGAATCCGGTAATATATTTATCAATCGATCCGGTAAAGTTTACCCCACATATTTGGCAGGATTAGAGTTAGCCGACTACCGCGAAAACACCGTACGCTCTATTCAGTTTATTGAAGGTGAAACCGTTCCGAATCCCGCCGTCCGATTGAGTTTAACCAGCGATCGCATGGGGCAAAATATCGAGCGTTCCCTCGCCGTTGCCCCCAGCAGTTACTCTCAGATGACACTTGGGATTGCCGAACTGGCGATCGTCCAAACAAACTCAGATGAAGAACTGCAACAGCTTTTATCTCCCCCAAGCAACAAAACCCAACATCTGTGGGGAGAACTTAAAATCGATCGAGGCCAAAAGCAGGCGATCGTTGATGTCAAAGATAATATCTCAAAGTCCGTTAATTTTAACGATTTAACCATCGAACTGGTCGATTTCTTCCCCGATTTCCGTCTCGATAAAAATCGTCTTCCCACCACCGCCTCCTCCCAATTCAACAACCCCGCTATCTTGCTCGAAATTTCCTCATCAACGGGGACAGAAGGCTGGTTCGTATTTGGAAAAGCTGAGTTTCCCCCCATTCGTACTGTCATCTCCGGCGAGAGGATTGCCGACTTGCAACTGGACTACCAATTTGAAACCCCCCCAGCAGAAGATTATTTTCACGTCATCGCCACCGAAGACGACAAACTCTACTACACGGCAAAATCCTCCAATGGATTCAAATCCGGTACATTAGCCATCGGCGAATCCGTCACCCCCGGCTGGGCGGATTTCCAAATTACCCTCAAAGAATATATCCCCCACGGCAAACTGCAACGAACCATCGTCCCCGCAGACAATCCGCAAGTTCAAGGAAACCCAGCACTTTTAGTTAAAACCGCCGCCGGAACCGCCACCTGGCTACCTTGGGGAGAACCCACCACCATTGAAGAACCCGAGGGCGAAATCTACGCCGCATTCGGTCCGAAATTACTGGCACTGCCCTTTGGGATTAAGTTAGAGGATTTCATTGTCGATCGCAATGAAGGATCGCAATCCGTTGCCATGTGGACGAGCAAAATCCGCATCCAAGACCCCATCAACCGCATCTCCAAACAGCGCAACGTGTGGATGAACCATCCCACCTGGTATCGCGGTTGGAAAATCGCCCAAGCCTCCTGGAACCCCGGCGATTTGCAGCAATCGACATTGCAAGTCAAACGGGAACCCACGTGGGTAACAGCCCTGACTTGGACCGGTTCTGCATTAGTCGTGTCCGGGATTGCGGTAATGTTCTACGCCCCGGCTTTGATGCGAAAGATGCGATCGAAATCAAACCAGACCGAACCCGCAACCGCAGTGACTCCAGAGGTTGCTGAAAAACCCGAGGATGAAGGAATCGATCGAAACTTAACCCCCATCTCATAAACGATGGGTCATCTCTTCCCTTCCTTCCCACCTTCTCTTCCTTCCCACCTTCTCTTCCTTCCCACCTTCTCTTCCTTCCCACCTTCTCTTCCTTCCCACCTTCTCTTCCTTCTTATCTTCGTGTCCTTTGTGCCTTTGTGGTTTATAAAAATCAGTATTCCCAATGAAACTCCTCAAATTCCTAATTGGCATCTGCCTCGGACTCCTCATCCTGATTCTGCCAGTTAGCCAATTTCAAACCTCCCCCCTCGACCCGCTACAAGAATTGACCGTTCAACTCGAAGGGCGCAAAAAACCATTAGATACCCTTGCCAGAGAAACCGTCACCCAAATTCACGGGAAGACAAGTTATCAACCCCTCAATGAGGAAAAGCTGGATTACTTATCCACCTATTTATCCTTGTGGTTCAATACCCGCGATTGGAACGAAGAACCCTTCATTTTGGTGAGTTATCGCCCCCTCAAAGAAAGTCTCGGACTCGATGTCGATCGCAAATATTTTACCTTTTCCGAGTTGATGCGATCGGATCTCAATTCAATTCTATGGACGGCCCGACAAAAACAAGCCGACAAGATACCCCTGACGCGAGACGAACGAGAAGCCCTCACCATCGAAGACCGATTAGCGCTAACCCTCGAAACCGTCGGCACCAATAATCTGCCCCTGGTGCCCCATCCCACAGATATTAAAGGAACTTGGGTAGGGATTGAGGACGCGCAACAATACTACGACGACCCATCCGTCGAAGCCATTCAAACCGACTACGATGCCCTACGGAATGCTTATCGAGAAAATCCCCAGGATGAATCGATTTTAGGAGAAATTGCCCGATCGCTCTCTACCCAACTTGCCGCCTTGAGTCCCAACGTCTACCCCGAACATGCAACATTGCATCGAGAAGTAAGCTTCTATCACCTTCACCCCTTCGCCAAAGCCTGGCGGCTGTATGGTCTCGGTTTTATTGCCATGGTGTTGGTGATGGCGTTCAAAGCTGAGAATATCTATTGGGGGGCGTTAGGCATTTTCGGTAGCGGTCTCCTCATCCACGGTTACGGCTTCCTCACCCGGGTGCAAATCGCCGGCAGACCCCCGGTGACGAATATGTACGAGTCGGTGATTTGGGTGGGATTTGGGATTGCGGCGATCGCATTATTATTTGAATGTATCTACCGGGCGAAGTATTATCTTTTGGCAGCCGCCCCACTTTCGATCGTTTGTCTGATTCTCTCCGACAGCCTCCCCGCCATTCTCGACCCCACCCTCAAACCCCTGGTTCCCGTCCTTCGTGATAACTTCTGGCTAAGTATCCACGTCCCCACCATTACCCTGGGCTACGCCAGTTTTGCCCTCGCGTTGGGATTGGGCCACATTCTCCTGGGCCATTACCTGTTTGCCCCCCAAGCCACCCCGAGAATCCGCAGCCTGTCGAAATGGAATTACGCCCTGTTGCAAGTTGGCGTACTCTTACTCAGTGCGGGAATTATCCTCGGGGGCATCTGGGCCCACTTCTCCTGGGGTCGGTTCTGGGGTTGGGACCCGAAAGAAACCTGGGCTTTAATCGCCCTGATGTGCTACGTCGTTCCTCTCCACGGACGTTTGGCGGGTTGGTTTTCCGACTTTGCCATGGCGGTGACGAGTGTGGTGGCGTTCAATGGGGTGTTGATGGCGTGGTATGGGGTAAATTTCGTGTTGGGAACGGGATTGCACAGCTACGGCTTTGCCACGGGAGGGTCGGAGTTAATTGTTGCGGGTTTGGTGGGATTGGATTTGCTGTTTGTGGCGATTGTGGCGGTGAAGCAGAGAGGACGGAAGAAAGAGCAACAAAAAGAAAAAACTCAATTTCCCCAGATTTACGCACCGGATTGAGTTGTCATCTGTTTGTTAATGAAGTGATAAACCGCGATCGAAACATCAAACTTCGCTTATTCGTTAGAGTTTTCATCTGAGCTGAAAAAGGCTTGTATTCCAGAGCAAAAGCACTGAAAACTTACAGAGCGATTATTTTTAGTTTGCATATACTCGGAAATTTTTCGAGCAGCTTCAACCTTATTCAACCCACCTGGATGATATCCTTTCTTTTGCAGTAAGTCTTCCAAGGCTTCCCAGGTTCCTCCTTTAATTGCATCCGGGTCGCGATAACGTTGTCGTGCTGCAAAGCTTTTTTCTATTTTGGGGTACGCTTGATAAATAGCTATTGCGTCTCCTAAAAACCAAGCTTCCAGTTCTTCAATCGCAATTCGATTGAGCAAGATAAACTTTTGGGTTTCTGAACTCGATTTCGTCGTAAATCCATTAGAAGTCGCACAGTCTTCGAGTATTTTTTTCAATTTTTTGCAATCCTCATTATCGCGATCGCAAAGTACTAGAATTCGCCAATTCTCTGGCAGCCATGCTTGATAACCTTTGAGGCGTTGGGGAAGCTTCTTCAGCAAATCCTTTTTACCTCGAAACGAACGAATTTCAAACTCAATATCAGATGGCAGAATTTTGGGTAACAATTGTTCGAGGGCAACTTCTGCGGAATATTCTTCGACTAAAATTTCTAGATGCAATCTGGTCATTTCGATCGTCAAGACTAAAGTTGAGTTTTTGGTGCGCCCTGGTTTTTCAGCGGATCGCCAAACTCAAAGTATCCCTCCATCCAGAGGTTCCCAAGGGTTGCCCCTTCAGTAATTAATTCAGGAATGCCGCGCATATCGGCAGCTCGCTTTGCCCGAGTAAAACCACTTTCATCGCGATAGAGAACCCACAGTTCGTTTGGACGCAAGGCATCAACAAAGTCGGGGGAGTGGGTTGTCACCATTAACTGACTCTGACCCGATGCAGTTCGGCACTCTTCAGCCAACTCAGAAAGTAAGCGGGGATGGAGATGGTTTTCCGGTTCTTCAATGCCGATGAGTGGAGGCGGATCTGGATCGTAGAGAACCGTTAAATACGCCAGCATTTTTAGAGTGCCATCTGAGGCAAATTTAGCCATAATGGGTCTTTCAAATGGCGCATCTTTGATTTGTAAGAGCAATCGTCCATCCTGCATCATCGCCGCATCGATGCTTTGTAGGCGGGGAATGCGGTGAGTTAGGGTTGTCAGAATTCGATCGAGGCAATCGGAATGTTGCTCTTTGAGGTATTGAATAACGTTGGGCAGGTTATCGCCCGTTTCGGAAAGCCGTTCTTGAGGGCCTGCTTCCGGGGTGCTGCGAGCGCGATCTGCGGACAGGTAGGACAGATACCATCCACTAATAAATCGACGGAGAGCGCTCACGCGAGGATTACTCGCAAATTGACCGAGCGTATTAACTGCGAGTAGATCGGGAGAGTCGAGTTCTTGAGGAATGCGATCGGCTTTTTCTTCAGGCATCTCACCGCTAATTACATTACCTGCCCCTTCCTTAAAGTTCAAAAACTTGAAGGGCGCGCCATATTTTTTTCCACGTCGCCACTGCAACCATTCCTCAGCCACAAAGGGGCCGCGAGGTCCTTCATCGATCGCCAGATGATAAGTAATCAGAGGGGTTTTATCATTTTCTCGATATTTCAACTCAAAGGATATCGGACCTTCCATTCCTCGAGTTCGCAGTTCTCGAAACCGTCCGCGCCGATCCCAAGCACGACGAAGACCAGATTGAAAGCATTCCGACAGAAACGCAAATATATCAAAAATAGTAGATTTACCGCTTCCGTTAGGTCCCAAGAAGACTGTCAGTGGTGTAATCTCCTTCAGTTCGAGATCGTGCAACGCGCGATAGTTTTTAACTCTCAGTTGCTCGATCCGAGGAATGCTGGGCTTGGGCATAGCGGGTTCGATTTGGAAGGCACTACTGGGTAGTATTCTAGTCGGCTGTGGCGCAATTACCTCACCCAGAACAATACTTTAGACGTAATCCCAGTCACTGTGACTGATTTACTTTTCGTTACATCTATTTTTCTTGCAAAATTCGATCGACTGTCAAATCTAAATTCTCGAAAACTGAAGAGGCGATCGCATCATTTCCGGTATACACTTTCTCTTCATATAACCCTTCTACCCATTCGAGTATCGTTACCTGCTGCAACATCGGATCGACAATCCAATACTCGGCAATTCCTCTGGCGGCATACTCCGTTCGTTTGTATCGATAATCCCGCTTCTCTTGGTTCGGACTAACCACTTCAACGACTAATAAAGGCGGCGGCATCTCCATCATCACAATTGAGCGTGTTGCCCCTTCCAATGCAATTTCTAACTCTTTAGATAAGACCATTAAATCGGGAACTCGCACCGATACCCGCGAACCGCTCACTGCCAATTCCATCTTCATCGTGAGTCGCTGTGGTGGAATTCCCAGTTGACTGAAATATATCAGCAGAAACATGGCAATTCGCCGATTAATTTCACTTTCAGAAGGCATTAGAATCAGTTCCCCATTTTCAAGCTCGTATAACCTATCCGTCCCATCGTCGTAGTCGATAAATTCTGCCAGTGTCATTTTTGCAGATGTAGCAGTCATTGTTTTCACCTTATTCTCTAGTGATTGATTTTCAAGCCATTTTCCCAACTGAACGTAGTCAGACTTAATATTATATTCCTGTATTTTTTTTACATGATAGCGAATAAAGTCTTCAAACATCAGCAGTGGGAGCAGAACGACTTCTACTTTCATTGCCTCTTCAAAAATAATTTTTTCAAATTCAAAGTTATAACCGACCCACTTAATCGTAGAAACTTTACTATTCGCCATTTCCTGTAAATTTTGAATAATGCAGTTACGCTGAGGATCGGAATTTTTGTTTTTATAAAGAATACTCCAATATAGATTGTGACGAACAAAATACTTGCCATCTACATCTCTACAGATTTCGACTTCTACCTCAGCTACCTGTAGAAAAAAGCGTTTTAGTCGTCTCACGTTGATTACTCTCGCCTATTTCCCTTGCAAAACCCGATCGACTGTCAAATCTAAACTCTCAAAAATTGAAGAGGCAATCGCATCATTTCCGGTATACACTTTCTCTTCATATAACCCTTCAACCCATTCAAGTATCGTCACCTGTTGCAACATCGGATCGACAATCCAATACTCGGCAATTCCTCTGGCGGCATACTCCGTTCGTTTGTATCGATAATCCCGCTTCTCTTGGTTCGGACTAACCACTTCAACGACTAACAAAGGCGGCGGCA